>JBILOV010000309.1:0-2620 GCA_044374335.1 Bacteroidia bacterium
AAAGAAAGTAAAGGAAAAAAAATGCTGAATGATTTATATAATGTTGATTTTGTAAAAACGGGAAGTGAACTCGTAGCTTTATTGCACGAGGCTCAAGAAATAAAAAGCCATAAGCCACACTATAATAGGATGCGCAAAGCAGATGTATTTACACATTGCATTGATTGGTTTATGGACGATAATGGCATTATTAATTTTAAAATTGTGGAGTACGAAAATACGGTTAATACATTAGTCTCGTTTGCTAATTATGCAACAGCTCGCGAACGAATAGAAAATTGGATTGATGAATATGCTCTATGCTTAAGATACTGTCATTTAACGAGTGATGAAGCCATTTGTTTTAATCATCAGATAAAAAAATGTAATGGTATTTGTGCAGGTGAAGAGGAAATTGCAATTTATAATAAACGCGCTAAAGAAATTATGGATAGTATTATTTTTAAAAATGAACACTTTGCATTAATTGATCATGGTAAAACACCCGAGGAACGCTCCGTTATTTTAGTTGAAAACGGCCATTATGTTGGTTATGGATACATTGACAGAGCAGATACTTTTAGTTCGTTAGAAGAATGCCGAGCACTCGTTAATAAAGCAACGTTTTATCCTGATGCGGATGATTTAATAAGAGGATTTTTAAAAACGAATAAATTAAAAACCATTGTATTTAAAAACATTAAGGAAGACTATTAATTAGCGCCCTTGTTGGTGTTATCAACTACAAGTAAGATTGATATAAATAGCTATTGGTGATAACACCAACAGCGGCGAAAGAAAAAAAATAGAACGCAGATACCACAGATTTAATAGGATTAAAACTGATTTCATTTAAAATCTTAATTATCAGTGTCATCAGCGTCATCTGCGTTCCATTTTTCGCCAGTTGGCGGACGCGCCTAAATTATAGTAAGGAGTACTTTTCGCTTAAAGGAATTACATCTTTCAAGTATTACGTTTAAATGCTTATTTTTATAACTTAAAAATTTAACATGAGCAATTACGGCATAGCAATACACGGTGGCGCAGGAACAATATTAAAAAGCACCATGACTCCTGAAAAAGAAGCAGCATATACACAAGCATTAGCAGATGCTATACATGCAGGTGAGGCTGTTCTTAAAAATGGTGGCGCCGCTTTAGATGCTGTAGAGTTAGCAATTGTGTCGTTAGAAAACAATCCTTTATTTAATGCCGGTAAAGGCGCTGTTTTTACACATACAGGTAAGCACGAAATGGATGCATGCATCATGAATGGTAAAGACTTATCTGCTGGTGCTGTTGCTGGTGTAAGTAATATAAAAAATCCTATTAGTTTATCAAGAGCAGTGATGGAAAAATCGGATCACGTTTTTTTAGCAGGTTTAGGAGCGTTAGAATTTGCCAAAAAAGTCAATGCAAAGTTTGAAGACGATGAGTATTTTTTTGTACAAATGCGTTATGAGCAATTGCAGATGGCATTAAAAAGTGATTCTATGATTTTAGATCATACAGAAGACACGTTTGAAAAAGGTGAAAAGAAATTTGGAACAGTGGGTGCTGTGGCAATTGATATACATGGCAACTTGGCTGGCGGCACTAGCACAGGCGGCATGACAAATAAAAATTATGGTAGAGTAGGTGATACACCAATGGTTGGTGCCGGAACGTATGCTAATAATAATACCTGCGCAGTTAGTTGTACTGGTCATGGCGAATTTTTTATTCGTTCGGTTGTAGCGTATGATATTTCTTGTTTAATGGAATACAAAGGCTTATCATTAAAAGAAGCGTGTGATATTGTAGTAATGGATAAGTTAGTAAAAATTGGTGGCGAGGGTGGCTTGATTGCTATTGATAAATTTGGAAATATAGAATTGCCTTTTAATTCGGAAGGAATGTATCGCGCTAAAAAAACCGTTGGTAGCGATGTATTTATTGGGATTTATAAATAAGGCATGTTAAATTTTTTTGATAATAAAAGAGCTCATTGATTATCAATGAGCTCTTTTATTTTAAGTACATTTTATATTATTCAGAAACCGCATTAGGTAAATGAATCGTTAATTTTTTATGTTTTAAATCATAATGATCTCCTAAAGCCATCACATGTACAGTTAAGTTTTCAATTGAAACAGGCGCACCCATTTCAACATCACTCAAACTGGTGTTACGCATATGTGTGGCATCTACTAACATAATTAATCCTGATCCAATGGCTTCCATACTATTGCCATCAGTAATAAGTAATCCGGCATCTTCGCCTAAGCCAATTCCTAAATTAATAGGATTACTGGCGCAAGCATATAATAAACGGCCAATGCGTCCGCGTTGTACAAAGTGAGTATCAATAATCACATTATTAATAAAACCTAAACCACCTGTAATTTTAACTTCGCCTTTGTGCAATGCCTCGCTACTGCTACCTTGATATATCATGTTATTTGAGCTTGCAGCTGCACCAGCAGAAGTTCCAGAAATAAGGAAGTTCTGATTTTCATATTTATCAAGTAATAAATGATGAAAGGTTGTTCCGCCAAAAATAGCAGTTAAGCGTAATTGATCACCACCGGTAAACATCACAACGTCTGCATTTTTTAGTCGTTCAATGTTTTCGGTTGAGTTTGCTTCCTCTCGTGTT
>JBILOV010000084.1:0-8605 GCA_044374335.1 Bacteroidia bacterium
ACAATTTAATTCAAAAATTGGCATATTTAGTGGAGCGCATATTGGTAATTTAACTGATTTAAAAGCGGCTTTTAATTCTTCGAAACCGCAAGATAGTTTAGCCACATTTACTTATGAAATAAACAGACCATACCAAGATATAACTCATGAACTGGCAAAAACAAAATTACATGTTCATTTAGCGCCGCGCTGGATTTTAAATTTACAATATGCGTATCAATACAATATCAGAAAAGAGTATGATAAACATAAACCACTCAATAATGCCTTAGCAGAACTCAATAAACCAGAATTAGATTATCGTATCACATCCCAAACAGTAGATTTTGTAGTTGAACACTTAAATATAAAATCGTTTAGGGGGCAATTTGGAGGCAGTTATATGAATCAAAAAAATGTGTATTTAGGTCGTTTTTTTGTTCCTAATTTTATTAATAATACCTGGGGGATTTTTGCAACCGAACGCTATGTTAAACAACATATTGAATTGGAAGCTGGAGTAAGATATGATCAAAAAAACTTACAATCGTTTTATTATATTGGAAATAATTTAGTGAAACCTGAACTAGATTTTAATAATTTATTCTGGAATGTTGGAACGATTATTAAACCTAAAACTTATTTAAACTTCTTTGTAAATGGCGGTTCAGCTTGGCGCGCTCCGGCACCAAATGAATTATACAGCAACGGTGTTCATCATGGTGTAGGATCGATTGAACGTGGTGATGCCAATTTAAAAACTGAACAAGTGTATAATGTAACCCTTACCGGATTGTATCAAACAGAAAAAACAACCATTGAACTAACAGGTTATCATAATCAATTTTCAAATTTTATTTATATGAATCCTGCTGCTCAACCAGAGTTAACTATCAGAGGTGCTTACCCTGTTTTTAACTATAAACAAGCCAATGCAAGAATTAGTGGAATAGATGCAAAAATGCAAACTCATTTTTTTAATCATATAGAATTAACAGGTAAGGCTATGATTTTAAGAGCATGGAATTATACCATTAATGATTACTTAGTTTACATGCCTTCTGATAGATACTCTATTGATATTAAAGGGTACAGTTCTGTATCAAAAAAAATAAAAGATTTTTATTTGCAAGCAGGTTATCAGTTTATTACCAAACAATGGCGTGTACCTAAAAACACAGATTTTGCACCACCACCAAAAGCATATGGCTTATTGTCAGCCGAAATTGGAGGTTCATTTGCATTTGGAAAACAACAATTAAATATCAGTTTAACAGCAAATAATGTATTGGATGAAATTTACCGAGACTACTTAGATAGATTTAGATATTTTGCAAATAGCCAAGGTCAAAATTTTACGTTAAGAATAAAAGTACCATTAGTACTTTATGATAAAAATAATAACAAACAAACAAATAAATAACAACCAAAAAACAAAAAAACCAATGAAAACAACCATCACAACAATTGCAATGCTTGCTATGTTAGCAACAGCATTTACATCATGTAAAAAAGACAAAAAAGATGAGCCAGCACCTGCGGCACCTGCTCCGCCAGCAAATGAAGGCGAATTAATTACAACAATGAAAGTAATACTTCGTGATAGCACGGCACACAGCACGGCAATATATGAGTTCAAAGATTTAGACGGTCCGGGGGGGAACGCTGCGACTTTTGGAAATAGTGGAGCTGATTCTATAATTAACATTACAGCTAACCACGTGTATGAAGCCACCATCTTATTATTAGACCAAACAAAAACGCCAGTTGATACTATTTCCAATGAAGTATTGGCAGAAGGAGCTGATCACATGTTCTTTTTTAATAGCATTGCACCAACAGGTAATCCATACACTACTTATTTAAATGGAAGTATGACAGACATCAAATATCTAGATTTAGATGCAAATAACAGAGGTATAGGATTAACAACCTTATGGACGGCTCCAAGCATGATGATGTCAAAATCACCATTAAAAATTGAATTAAAGCACCAACCAGGAGTAAAAGATGGTACTTACGCACCTGGAGAAACAGATATACAAGTTGATTTTAAACTAATTGTGAATTAATTTAATAAAGACAAACAGATTAATTGAACTATTGTAAATTAATGTCTTAATTAATTCGTTTGTCTTTTTTGGTTTTAAAATTTGGTTTTATAAAAAAGGTTGCCTTAGAAGTGTTACCTCATAAAACAACCTAATTAATAAACTTAGTCATATTAAGATTCACATTTGGCGATGCAGCGTGAAATAACAAAAAGTTAAATCACACAAGAGTCTTATAAAACATAAATTTAATTTTATAAAAGTAATGAATAATCAAGTAGCAAAAAAACTACCTGTTACTGTGTTGAGCGGTTTTTTGGGTGCCGGAAAAACAACACTTCTCAACCATATACTTCACAATAAAGAAGGTTTAAAAGTAGCAGTTATTGTAAACGACATGAGCGAAGTGAATATTGATGCTCGTATAATTAATGAACAAAATATATTATCAAGAACAGAAGAACGTTTGGTTGAAATGAGCAACGGATGCATTTGTTGTACTCTTAGAGAAGACCTAATGATTGAAGTTGAAAAATTAGCTAAAGAAAATAAGTTTGATTACCTTTTAATCGAAAGTACTGGAATTTCGGAACCAATTCCTATTGCACAAACTTTTTCGTTTGTAGATGAAGAGCAAAATATTGACTTATCGCGTTTTTCAAAAATTGACACAATGGTAACGGTTGTTGATGCCTATAATTTCTTTCAAGATTTTTCAACTGCAGAAAACATACAAGACCGTAACTTAAATGAAAGCGATACAAATGATAGGAGAACTATTGTTAATTTATTAACTGATCAAATTGAATTTGCTAATGTCATCATTTTAAATAAAGCAGATTTGGTTTCAAAAAACAATTTGCTCCAATTAAAAGCCTTGCTAAAAAAACTAAATCCTGACGCAAAAATATTAGAAAGTTCATTTAGTAAAGTTCCTTCAAATGAAATATTAAATACAGGCTTATTTGATTATGAAAAGGCATCACAATCTGCTGGATGGATTAAAGAATTAGATAATGAACACATTCCGGAGACAGATGAATACGGAATTAGTTCTTTCGTATTTAAAAATAAAAGACCTTTTCATCCCGAACGTTTTTGGACCTTTATTAACGATAAATATCCAGATACAATTATAAGAAGCAAAGGTTTATTTTGGTTAATCTCAAGACCCGACTCAGCAATTAATTGGAGTCAGGCTGGTGGCAGTTTAAGAGCAGAGCCCGCCGGAACTTGGTGGTGTAGCATGCCTTTTAGTGAACGCATCACTTTTTCTAGCTTCCTTGATAATCAAAAAAGTATTGAGCAAAATTGGGATAAAACTTATGGGGACAGATTAAATGAACTTGTAATTATTGGTCAGGATTTAAACAAAAATCAAATCATCGTACAATTAGAATCATGTTTATGTTCAGATTACGAAATAAAAAAATGGCAAGAAGGCAATACTTATACCGACAATTGGCCAATTTAATTTGTAATCTCATTTAAAAGACTTACACAATCCTTCTTGCAATTTTCTCTAGAAAACTTTTTGAGTGAAGATGACTTAATAAAAGTTTTTGGTCAAAAAAATAGCCTCTCAATATTGAGAGGCTATTTTAAAAATTAATCTTTATTATAATCCCAAGTTTCCATAAACTTGGTAGTATAGTTTCCTGCTTTAAAATCTTCGTTTTGCATTAATTTAATATGAAAAGGAATAGTTGTTTTTACACCTTCAATTACATATTCGCTTAAGGCGCGCAACATTTTTGCAATTGCTTCCTCACGCGTTTGCGCAACAGTTATTAATTTACCAACCATACTATCGTAATTAGGAGGAATAGTGTAACCGCTGTAAACGTGAGAGTCTACGCGTATACCGTGCCCACCGGGTGTATGTAAGGTTGTAATTTTACCTGGAGAAGGCGTAAAGTTTTTAAAAGGATCTTCTGCATTAATACGGCATTCGATAGCGTGTAATTGAGGATAATAGTTTTTACCGGAAATAGGCACACCAGCTGCTACTAAAATTTGTTCACGTATTAAATCGTAGTTAATTACTTCTTCAGTTATAGGATGTTCTACCTGAATACGTGTATTCATTTCCATAAAATAGAAGTTACGGTGTTTATCAACCAAAAACTCTACAGTACCCACACCTTCATAACCAATAGATAAGGCAGCTTTTACAGCAGCATCTCCCATTTGCTCTCGCAGTTCGGGAGTCATAAATGGAGAAGGCGTTTCTTCCACTAGTTTTTGGTGACGGCGTTGCACTGAACAATCTCTTTCACTTAAATGACATGCTTTACCGTGTGCGTCACCTACAATTTGAATTTCAATATGACGAGGTTCTTCAATATATTTTTCCATATACATGGCGCCATTACCAAAAGCAGCAGTTGCTTCGTGTGTTGCACTATCCCATGCATTTTGAAAGTCTTCTTCTCTCCAAATAATACGCATTCCTTTTCCACCACCACCAGCAGTCGCTTTAATAATTACAGGATATACAATTGATTTGGCTAATTCAATACCTTGTTCAACATTTTCTAATAAACCAACCGAACCTGGCACACAAGGCACGCCTGCAGCTATCATCGTAGCTTTAGCATTACTTTTATCTCCCATTTGATTAATCATTTCAGGAGAGGCTCCAATAAATTTAATTTTATTTTGGCGACAGATTTCTGAAAACTTTGCATTCTCACTTAAAAAACCATAACCTGGGTGTATAGCGTCTGCATTAGTAATTTCGGCAGCAGCAATAATGTTTGCCATGTTTAGGTAACTATCTTTACTTGGCGGTGGACCAATACACACTGCCTCATCGGCAAATTTAACGTGTAATGATTCTTTATCAGCAGTTGAATAAACAGCTACTGTTTTTATTCCCATTTCTTTACAAGTTCTTATCACACGTAAAGCAATCTCGCCACGATTGGCAATTAATATTTTTTTAAACATTTATTTAGATTTAAAGTTTAAAGTTTAAAATTTAAGATATTTTAATCTTATCATCTTAAACTTTCAATATTGAATTACTATGATGGATCAACAAGAAATAATGGCTGATCATACTCAACAGGAGTAGCATCATCAATTAATACTTTAACGATTTTTCCTTTTACTTCACTTTCAATTTCGTTAAATAACTTCATTGCTTCAATGATACAAACTGGTTTACCAATTGTAATTTCATCTCCAACATTAACAAAAGGTGGTTTATCAGGACCAGCAGAGCGGTAAAAAGTACCAATCATTGGTGATTTTACTGTTATGTATTTTGAATCGTTAGATGGAGTTGCTGCAGGTGTAGCAACTGGAGCTACGTTTTCTGCAACAGGAGCGGCTGCCATAACTTGTGCAGGAGCTGGTGCGGGTGCATATTGCATGGGCGCATTTTGATAAACAACTGGAGCTGCTTGTTTACCAGTTTTTATTACAATTTTTATTTCCTTTGTTTCTAGTTCAACTTCATTTACTCCGCTTTTTGAAACAAATTTAATTAAATCTTGAATTTCAGTTAATTTCATTTTTTAATGTTTTAGTTAATGAGTGCAAAAGTATCATTTTTTCGCAAAAAGAACAGAAAGTCAACTTTTTTTGGTCGAAATAAGGATAAATGTTCAAAAAAAGACCTAATTGTCAACAAAAAAGAATTTTAAAGAAATTGATTTGTCAATTTTCAATCAAACAGAAAAATTAATAAAGATTAAAAAGTTAATATGCAGTTATAACTTTAAATTATAAAAGTATTTTATCTAATTCTATCCGCACTTCTTACCAAAAGCTCGTCTTTCTTAATAAAGTGAGCGGCAATAAATGCAAAAATAGCACTCATAACAGGTAAAAATGCGCCTATCTCGTATTTTATAGAACCTATAGCATTATCTTTTAAAAATGATAACAAGAAAAAGAAACCTACTATAAATACACTAAACAAAGCAGTAAGATTGGCTAATTTATATTGAAACACCCGATTTTTGTATAAAAAAATGGTTGAACATGATAAAATAAGAACAAGGAAATTAAAAACCATAGGTATATATATATATGTACTAATAATATCTGAACTACAACCCGGCATTAAACATATAGGCCATGTTTCTTCTGTTGAAGAAAAAGTTTGAAATGGTAAAAAAAACTGGATAATGGCAATTATCAATACAGCTAATAAAAAAAGAGTTTGTTTTCGTTGAATCATATTGTAAAATTAAGGTTTTGTTTTTATTTAAAAAAGACTAAATAAATTGTATAGTTTATAATTTTCAATTTGGTAAGAGTATGAATCTTTTTTAGCAATTCCAGATTCCGCAATATTCATTTAAATTTTGTTTAAAAATCCTTAACAGTTAAGCTAGTATTATATTAATGTTAAAATCCAAATTACTTACTTTACCACTTTGTAGTGTAATGTAAGTGAGTTACATTTGCATTATGGAAAATAAATATCAAAATTTAATTGAGCAAACCTTCGATTTCCCTCAGGAATCCTTTGAGGTAGTTGATAACGAATTATTATTTAACGATATTCCTTTAATGGATATTATTAAACAATATGGTACTCCATTAAAAATTACCTATTTGCCAAAAATATCCTCGCAAATACAAAAGGCAAAACGAATGTTTAATGTAGCGATGGCTAAAGCTGATTATAAAGGAAAATACGTGTATTGTTACTGCACAAAAAGTTCTCATTTTAGTTTTGTTTTAGATGAGGTTATGAAAAATGATGTTCATATCGAAACATCTTCTGCCTACGATATTCAAATTATAAGAGAGCAAATCAAAAAGAAAAAAATTACAAAGGATACATTCATTATTTGTAATGGCTATAAAAAGACTAATTACAAACAATATATATCAGAATTGTTAAATGATGGATATAATGTAATTCCAGTTCTAGACCATTTAGATGAGTTTGATTACTATAAAAAGAATGTAAAAGTAGCTAAATGTAAACTTGGCATTAGAATTAGTACCGAGGAAGAACCTTCTTTCGCTTTTTATTCCTCTAGATTAGGAGTTAGGTATACTGATATTATTAGTTTATATACCGAGAAGATTCAAAACAATCCTAAGTTTGAACTAAAACTCTTACATTTTTTTATTAATAACGGAATTAAGGATACCATTTATTACTGGACAGAATTAAACAAGTGTTTAAATATCTATAAAGAATTAAAGAAAATTTGCCCAAGTTTAGATTCTTTAAATATTGGTGGGGGTATGCCAATTAGAACATCATTAAGTTTTGATTATAATTATGAGTACATGATTGAAGAAATAGTTGCTCAAATTAAATCTTATTGTACACAACACGAAATAGATGAACCAAATATTTTTACTGAATTTGGGTCGTTTACTGTAGCTGAAAGTGGTGCTACTTTGTACTCTATTATTGACCAAAAACAACAAAACGATCGAGAGCAATGGTACATGATTGATAGTTCATTTATTACTACACTTCCGGATACTTGGGGAATTAATCAACGCTTTATATTGTTAGCAGTTAATAATTGGGATAAGCCGTATGTGCCTGTTAATTTAGGTGGCTTAACCTGCGATAGTATGGATTACTATAACAGCGAGGCTCATACCAATCAGGTGTTTTTGCCAAAAGTATCTAAAACAGATAAACAACCCTTGTATGTCGGATTTTTTCATACAGGCGCTTATCAAGAGGCTTTAAGTGGTTATGGTGGTACCCAACACTGTTTAGTGCCTGCACCAAAACATGTGTTAATTGATAAAGATGAAGACGGTAAATTTACTACCAAATTATTTGCTAAGGAGCAGAGTTATAAATCGATGTTGAAAATTTTAGGTTATTAATTTGTCGATTAAAATCAAATGATTACATTTAGAATTTTAGATCTTAAAGAAATTTGATGCCAACAAATCGAATACTCATTTTCCCAATCCTTTTTTCTTGCTGGTTTTTTGTTACGTGTGTTGGCTCTCAAAAAACGGAAAATGTTTTAACAGAGGGGTTAATCGAATATAACGCTGAAGTTGTTGATCAATCACACCCAATGGCTGGTTTAGCGCCTAGTTCAGCAACTGTAAAGTTTAAAGACAATAAACTTCAGGTAGAAATGAGTACCATGGGAATTTTCAATACCACATTTATTAGTAACCCGAGACAAAAAACTTTAACACAAATGGTTAAGTTTATGGATATTAAAAATGCTTGTATTCAAAGAGAAGGAGATTTAGTTGAGGAAAACAAAGAGTACGAATTGAAGTTTGAGCCAACAGAAGAAATAAAAAAAATAGCCGGTTATAATTGTAAAAAAGTAAAAGTAATAATGGTTAATAATCCATCTGTTATTTTTGATATATATTACACTGATGAATTAGGAGTGGATAGTATTAATAATATTGGGCCATATAAAGAAATAAAAGGGATGTTAATGCAATACAGATTAAAAAAATTAGGTCTAGAAATGTGTTTTACCGCAACATCAGTAAAAAAAGAAGATATAAAAGATGATGATTTTGAAGTGCCGGCTTTTTATAAAATTGTAACGCGTAAAGAAATGGAAAAATTATTTGATGATATCCAAAAATAGTTTTTAAATTTT
>JBILOV010000310.1:0-2599 GCA_044374335.1 Bacteroidia bacterium
GTTTTAATAGAAATCATTATATAAAATGAGCAACAGCATAATTTTTCATATTTAAGAATACTATTTTCGAAAAAATAATCTTACAACTAAATATATAATTATGGAATTATTAACTGCAGTAAAAGAAAAATACCTTTTGGAAGCTAGTCTTGAAGTTTTGCATCAAGAGAGTTTAAGTTGGTTAAATACCGTTAGCTTTTGGGAGGATGAAAATAAATTTTATAAAGATCTTTTAAATAATAAACTTTTTCAAAATGTTAGTCAAAAGGATAAATTGAATATTAATACATTACTTGATACTATAATAGGTAATAAGTTAATCACTTTTAAAAGTGAGGTTTCATTGCACGAAAGAAACTTAGATACTATTTTAATAAGTAATATAGGTAATGATGATTACAGACGTAAGCATAAGTCGCTTTTACAAAAGTTTATTGAATTTGATCAAGGTATGAGGGATATTAAAAAAGGAATCTTTGAATTACTTAAATTAGTGAATGCAAATTTTTTTAATACTAACGAAACTCTTCATACTATTTATGAAAGAAGATCTGTAAGGAAGTTTAAAAATAATCCAATTAATAAATTACAAATCGAACAAGTAATTACTGCTGGAAGAATGGCTCCTTCTGCTATGAATAAACAACCTTGGAAGTTTTATGTACTTACCAATAAAGAAAAAATTAAATTGTATTCATTCTTAATAAGCAATGTGGTTAAAAATTTACATCATTTAACTTTAAAAACTTCTATCGATAAAGATTCTGACCCTATATTTCATGGAGCTCCTGTAGTAATATTTATATCGGCTCCAAAAGATAATGAATGGTCTTCTTTGGATATTGGTATGTGTTCTCAAAATATGATGCTTACCGCAAGGTCGTTAGGTTTTGATTCTTGTCCTATTGGTTTGGCAAAGGCTATTGATAAAACAACAATTTATGGAGAGTTAAAAATACCTGGTTCTGAAGAAATTAAATTAGCTCTTGCTTTAGGATATGCTGATGAGAAACCAGAAATCCATAAACGAAATACAAATAACATTATCTTTTTAAACTAATATGGATTTAACACAAAAAATTGATGTTGTTAAAAACATCAGCTCTATAGAGTTCAACGAAAAATACTTTGATAAAAATATTCCGGTTGTAATTAAAGGTTTAGCAGAAGATACAATTGCTAAAAACAGATGGTCTCTTGATTATTTTAAAAATACAATGGGAGATCAATTAATTGATATCTATGATAATGGTAATAAAAAAAGCGCATCATCTGCTTATACTTCAGCAGATTTAAAAATGAAATTTGGTGATTATTTAGATATAATATCTAAGGATGAACACACTGATTTGAGAATATTTTTATGTAATCTTTTTAAATATAATCCTCAACTTCGAAACGAATTCCCATGTCCTAAAATTTTTAAAGGTGTGTTAGATGGTGTAGGGTTTATGTTTTTTGGGGGTAAAGATACAACTGTTCGAATTCATTATGATGTTGATGTTTCCTGCGTTTTACATACTCACTTTGGAGGAAAAAAAAGAGTGGTTTTAGTTTCGCCAGAATATTCAAAATTACTTTACCGCTTACCACTTAATACTTATTCATTAATTGATTTAGATAATCCGGATTATCAAAAGTACCCTGGCTTAAAGTTTATAAAAGGATATGATTTTATTTTGGAACATGGTGATAGTATATTTATGCCCGCCGGTTATTGGCATTATATGACTTATTTGAACGGCAGTTTTTCGGTAAGTTACAGAAAAGTTTCTCCTAATATAAAACAATCAATGGAAGGTTTAGTTTATCTTGGAATATTAATGCCGTTAGATAAATTGTTAAATAAAACTTTAGGTAAAACTTGGCTTGAAACTAAAAACAATATTGCCCACAAACGTGCTGATGCTATTATTAATAAATATGCTTTAGCAATTTAATTTTATAATTGCAGTTTCCGTTTTCTTTTTACCCATTTTTCAATTTCAGTCCATTTCATTGTGTTTAAAATATTTGATGAACTACACCAAGCTCTCCTTGCTATTGATACGCCTAATGTCATATAATCAAAATTTTGAAGCGTATGGCTGTCTGTGCTAATAACTAGTTTAACTCCTTTTTCTCTTGCAAGCACACTATATTCATCATTTAAGTCCATTCTTTCTGGTTGAGCATTAATTTCAAGGGCTGTATTTGTTTGTTTAGCAATATGAATAATTTGTTTCATATCAACTTTATAGGGCTCTCTCTTACCTATCAATCTACCTGTTGGGTGTCCGATACACAATATGTAAGGGTTTTCGCATGCTCGAATAATTCGATTGGTATTATCATCATTAAACCCACTATGAATAGAAGCTGTTACCCAACTTAATTGAGAAAGGATTTCATCTGAAATATCTATTTTTCCATTTGCCAAAATATCAACTTCGATTCCTGTTTTTACAAAATCTTCTCCAAGCTTTTCGTTAATTAAGGCTATTTCTTTTATCTGTTTTAAGATTTTTTTTTCATCTAATCCATTAGCTATTTTTGAAGATTTACTATGGTCTGTTATAGCGATGTATTCATAGGTATAGTTTCTTTTTATAAATTTTGT
>JBILOV010000111.1:0-7425 GCA_044374335.1 Bacteroidia bacterium
ATCCTCTTTAGTAGGGTAAGAAATAACCACTTTAAGCATAAAACGATCCATTTGAGCTTCAGGTAAAGGATAAGTTCCTTCTTGTTCAATTGGATTTTGTGTAGCTAAAACTAAAAAAGGATTTGGAAGTTTAAAAGTTTCATCGCCAATAGTCACTTGTTTTTCCTGCATGGCTTCTAATAAAGCCGATTGAACTTTTGCGGGAGCACGATTAATTTCATCAGCTAAAACAAAGTTTGCAAATATTGGTCCTTTACGAATAGAGAATTGCTCTTGTTTTTGATTGTAAATCATGGTACCAATTAAATCGGCTGGCAACAAATCAGGCGTAAATTGTATACGGCTAAATTTAGCATCAATACAAGTTGCCAAGGTATTAATGGCTAATGTTTTTGCTAAACCTGGAACACCTTCCAGTAAAATATGCCCGTTACTTAATAAACCAATTAACAAACGTTCAACCATGTGGCTTTGCCCCACAATTACTTTGTTCATTTCAGAAGTCAATACATCTACAAACGCACTTTCACGCTGTATGCGTTCATTTAATTCTCTAATATCTACTACCATATTTTTTTTATTTCAAGCAGCACAAATTTAGCATTGGTAGGTGCTACAGCTATTTTAGGCGTGTTAAAATTTGTTAATCAAATTGCTAAATTTTGTGTATTGTAATCATAGTTGAAATAACATAGGCATTACATTTTAAATCAGCAATTTTTTTATGCAATGTGCTAAGTTTAACTTCATTTATCCTATCTTTACCGCACACAAACTTACTATCATGATTGCAGAAATGAACTTATCAGCCAAAGCCCAACAATTAATAGATTTAGAAGACAAACACGGAGCGCATAATTACCATCCTTTACCTGTTGTTTTAGAGCGTGGCTTAGGTGTTCATGTATGGGACGTTGATGGTAAACAATATTATGATTTTTTATCAGCTTATAGTGCGGTAAATCAAGGACATTGTCATCCGCGAATAATAACAGCACTAATACATCAAGCTCAAAAACTAACATTAACCTCTAGAGCTTTTCATAACAACATACTGGGCGAATATGAGTGTTTTATAACCAATTATTTTGGATATGACAAGGTATTGCCTATGAATACAGGTGTAGAAGGCGGAGAAACTGCTATAAAATTAGCAAGAAGATGGGGCTATGTAAAAAAGGGTATTGAGGATAATAAAGCAAAAATAATTTTTGCTGAAGGTAATTTTTGGGGAAGGACAATGGCAGCAATATCTAGCAGCACCGACCCAAGCAGTTATAATAAATTTGGTCCTTTTATGCCTGGTTTTGAGGTAGTACCATATAATAATTTGCAAAAATTAGAAAAGGCATTTGAAGACAAAAATGTTGCAGCTTTTATGGTTGAACCAATACAAGGCGAAGCGGGAGTTCTCGTTCCTGATTATGGATATTTAAAAGGCGTAAAAGAATTATGTGAAAAATATAATGTTTTGTTAATAGCAGATGAAGTTCAAACTGGTTTAGCGCGAACTGGTAAAATGTTAGCTTGTGATCATGAAGGAGTTCGTCCTGATATATTAATTTTAGGAAAAGCTTTGAGTGGTGGAGTATTACCTGTTGCAGCTGTTTTATGTGATGATGAAATTATGCTAAATATTAAACCAGGTGAGCATGGATCAACATATGGAGGAAATCCTTTGGCTTGTGTAGTTGCTATTGAGGCATTAAAAGTTTTAAAAGATGAAAATTTAGCTGATAACGCTGATAAATTAGGGGAATTATTCAGAGAAAAATTAAAAGAAATTAATTCAGACAGAATAAATTTAGTAAGAGGAAAAGGCTTATTAAATGCAATTATCATTAAAGAAAAAGACGGAATTTCTGCTTGGGAGGTGTGTTTAAAATTAGCAGAAAATGGATTGTTAGCTAAGCCAACTCATGGAGATATTATTCGCTTTGCACCGCCTTTAGTAATTACAAAAGAGCAAATTTTAGATTGCGCTGCTATAATAAAAAGAACAATTGAATCTTATAATTAGGGTTCTGAAATAAATAAATTTGAGAAGTGTGGTTTTATTAAATCACACTTTTTTAAAGAACTAATGAAGTGCATAATTAATTTAGTATAAATTGATTATGCCTTTTTAACCTTTGTAGGTTTAATGCCCAGTTTTTTCATGTTACGTTTTTGTTGCTTTTTAAAGCTACGTTTCATCTTTTTAGAACCTTCTTTTTCTTGTTTTGCTGCAATAGAACTAGGTTTATCTTTCTTCTTTTTACTTAAATAAGGGTTATAAGCTTCGCGAGTTTTATGCTTTCGGCCTGCTTTTCGCCACATTTTTTTACGTTCTTTACTTTCAGAAAATTGTGCTTTTACAGGTAAACTTCCAATAAAAAGGAAACATAAGGTTAAAACAATAATTCTTTTCATTTAACAAATAACGCATATATCTAAAAAAGATACTCAAATTCTGAGATAATTTACTAACATACTTTTTCAATAATTACGTTTTGTGGTTTGTGGCTTTTGTAGTAAATTTGGTTTGAATTATAAAAGATACAATGGCTATAAAAGATTGGACAAAAGAAGAGATTTTAGAGGTTTATAATACACCTTTAATGGAATTAATATATAGAGCTGCTGAAACTCATAAACAACATCATACAGTTGGAGAAGTGCAAGTTAGTTCATTGTTATCTATAAAAACAGGTGGTTGTCCTGAGGATTGCTCATATTGTCCGCAAGCAGCTCGTTACCATACAGAGGTAAAAGTTCATAAATTAATGAGTGTGCCCGAAGTAAATGAAGCTGCTGATAATGCAAAAGCAGGCGGCGCAAGTCGTATGTGTTTAGGAGCAGCTTGGAGAGAAGTGCGTGACAATAAAGATTTTGATACTGTACTTGATATGGTTAAAACCATTAATAGTAAAGGTTTAGAAGTGTGTGCTACTTTAGGTATGGTTACCGAAGATCAGGCAAAGCGTTTAGCTGATGCTGGTTTGTATGCCTATAATCACAATATTGATACAAGCGAAGAAAATTACGAGAATATTATTTCCACTCGTAAGTTTGATGATCGTTTAAATACTATTCATAATGTCCGTAAAGCAGGCTTAACAGTTTGTTCAGGTGGAATTATTGGAATGGGAGAAAAAACTGAAGATAGAGTAGGAATGTTATATACTTTAAGTTTATTACGTCCTCAACCAGAATCAGTTCCTATTAATGCTTTAGTAGCAGTAGAGGGAACACCTATGGAAGATCAACCGCCTGTTCCAATTTGGGATATGGTTCGCATGATTGCTACAACTCGTATTGTTTTGCCAAGAACAGCAGTTCGTTTATCTGCTGGGCGCTTAAGCATGAGTATGGAAGGTCAGGCGTTATGCTTTATGGCAGGTGCTAATTCTATTTTTGCAGGCGAAAAATTATTAACTACTCCAAATCCTTTGTATAATCAGGATATGGAAATGTTTAAAATTCTTGGTTTAAATACAAAAAAAGCATTTGTAGATAAATTGAAAAAAGAAGAATTAGTTTAGTTTTATTAAAAACGGTGTTATGATAAAACTTCTGTTTTTATTTAGCGTATTATTTTTTCATAAAACTATTGCCCAAACTAGTAATTTTTCAGCTTCTAATAATAGAATTGGTAATTTAATAACCACTAATTATAATATTATTGAGATTATTTTTAAACCCGTAAAATAATAATGAGTGGTTTAAATAAAAATCCATCAACTCTTTTAAAATTATTAAAACAACGAGAGGAAAATTCTCTTTTACGTTCGTTAAAAACAGAGTTTCCAAAAATTGATTTTTCTAGTAATGACTATTTGGGCTTTTCTTCTCAAGGAATTTTAAACGATGAAATAAAAACGATTAATTCTTCTATTATTATTGGCTCTACCGGTTCTCGATTAATTAGTGGTAATTCCTTATTATTTCAAGAAATAGAAATGTCAATTGCTCAGTTTCATCAATCGGAGTCTGCTTTAATTTATAACTCTGGTTATGATGCGAACTTGGGTTTATTGTCTTCTGTGCTTTTAAAAGGAGATTTAATAATAAGCGACGAATTAATTCATGCATCTTTAATTGATGGTATAAGATTAAGTTACGCAACGCATTATAAATTTAAACACAATGATCTTTCTTCGTTAAAGGAAATTGTTACTAGGCATAAAGATTTGTTTAACGAAATATACGTGGTGGTTGAAAGTGTTTATTCTATGGATGGTGATTCTGCACCATTAGTTGAAATTTCAAAATTATGTAAAGATTATAATCTTCATTTAATTGTAGACGAAGCGCATGCCATTGGCGTGTTTGGAGAACATGGTAAAGGTTTGTGTCAAGAATTAAATATACAGGATAATTGTTTTGCCAGAATCTACACTTACGGTAAAGCCATGGGTTGCCATGGTGCTGCTATTGTTGGTAGTGCTGAATTGAAACAGTATTTAATTAATTTCTCACGTTCCTTTATTTATACAACTGCTATGCCTGAGCATAGTTTAATAGCTATTAAAGCTGCATATCAATTACTTTGTAAGACTACAGAAATAGAAAAATTAAACACTACTATTTCTTATTTTAAATCAAAACTAAATAACCCCGAGTATTTTATTGAAAGTAATAGCGCCATTCATTGCAAGTTAATTTCAGGAAATAAACAGGTTCAGGAAATTGAAGAACGATTGAGTCTTTCAGATATTTTTGTAAAATCAATCAAAAGTCCCACAGTAAAATTAGGACAAGAAAGGATTCGCATTTGCCTTCATTCCTTTAATACAAAAGCTGAAATTGATTTTTTGATTCAAGTGTTGTTTTCTTATAATTAATAGTTACTATTAATAAGGTAAAGCTTTAAGTGTCGATTGTATGAAGAATTAACATCTAATCATATCAATCAGTTTTATTTGTTTTCAATTTTAGTATTTTTCAATTAAAAAGTGATTTTATTTCACTTTCTATGTAATATGTATCATTAAAAATTAAGTAGTAGCATCTTTTCAGCGATGTATATTTGCTCATGAAACAGTTGTTTATTTTTAGAATAATTATTCCTTTACTTGCATTTATAGCAATTGCAATGTGTTTGTATTTTTTTATGTGTTGTGATAGGAAAATAGTTGCATCAAGTTCTCATAAAACAATTCAACCTGAAAAAGGAATGAGTATTGAAGATTTTAACAAAAAGGTTTCTAATAAAAATAAAATAATATTGGTTTATTTTTATGCCGATTGGTGTATGCCTTGTATTAAACTTAAGCCGGAAATTTTAGCGTTAGAAAATGAAAATAAAGAGATTTGTGAAATTTTAAAAATTGATGTGGATGATAATCCAATTATTGCAGGGCATATGGAAATTAATACGTTGCCGATGTTTGTAATTTATAAAAATGGGCATAAATCCTGGGAGAATATTGGATTACAAACAAAAGTGCAATTAAAATCTAAAATAGACTTATACAAATAATGATAATAATGTTTGCTTAGGCAAGCATTCCTTTTAATTTTTCAATTGTATAATCTATTTCTGCCTTTGTGTTGTATTTACAAAAAGAAAAGCGAACCGAAGCGCGAGATACATCAGTTCCAATACCTCTTAATACATGCGAACCTTGATTACTTCCACTGCTACATGCACTTCCACCACTGGCTGCAATACCCATTATATCTAAATTAAATAATAACATTTCAGCATCCGGATGAGCAGGAAATCGACAATTTAAAACGGTATATAAACTTTTTTCGTTAGAAGTTTCTCCATTAAATTCAATGCCGAGAATTGTTTTTTCTAATTGCTCTTTCATGTAGTTTTTTAAAACTTGTATGTGAGCAATGTGTTCATCCATTTCGGTATAACAAATTTCTAATGCTTTTGCTAAACCAATAATTCCTTGAGTATTTTCGGTACCGCCACGCATGTTACGTTCCTGAGCTCCACCATAAATCATTGGTTGAATTTTTATTGCATGATTCACATATAAAAAACCAACACCTTTTGGACCATGAAATTTATGTGCGGCACAAGTTATAAAATGAACCTTTATCTTCTGTAAATCCATAGTATAATGTCCCATGGTTTGAACCGTATCGCTATGAAAAACAGCATCGTATTTTGCACAAATCTCGCCAACTTTTTCAAGAGGTAATAGGGTTCCTATTTCATTATTAGCATGCATTAAACTCACAAAAGATCTTTCATTAGTTTTTAAAAGTTCTTCCAGGTGGTTTAAATCAATGTTGCCTTTAGAATCTAAATTAACCCAGCTTAATTTTATTTTACCTTCTTTTTCTAAATGTTGTAAAGTAGTTTCTACCGCATGATGCTCAATTTTACTGGTAATTGCATGCTTTATTCCTAACGAATGAATACTTTGGTTAATGGCCATGTTATCAGCTTCGGTACCGCCAGAAGTGAAAAATATTTCAGCAGGACTCACATTTAATAATTTAGAAACTGTTTTACGAGCTACTTCAATGGCCGAACGAGTTTTACGACCAAAAGCATGAATAGAAGAGGGGTTACCATATTCTTCTCTCATGTATGGTAACATGGCGTCTAATACTTTTTCGTCTAATTTTGTTGTAGCGGCGTTATCTAAATATACTTTCATTAGGTTTTATTTTTTGAACTGCAAAGTTCGTAAAGTTTTGTTTTAAGTGAATTTTTATTTTTCCTATTATAATATTCTTAATTGTCAGTTCGAGCGAATTCGAGAACTAGTTTTGCATCTCGACTTCGCTCGATGTGACAAGGCAACTAATTCTTTATAATCTCTTTAATGTCTTCAATTATTTTTTTTGCTAAAGCATCAGCAGTACTAACACTTTCACTCTCACTATAAATTCTGATGATAGGTTCTGTATTTGATTTTCTTAAGTGAACCCATTCTTTATCAAATTCTATTTTAACACCATCAACGATATTAACAGGTTGTTTGGCATATTTTTCTTTTACGCTTACTAAAACTTTATCTACGTCGATTTCGGGCGTTAATTCAATTTTATTTTTTGAAATATAATAATTTGGAAAAGACTTACGAAGCATAGAAGTTGTTTTTCCGTATTTAGCTAAGTGCGTTAAAAAGATGGCAACTCCAACTAAGGAATCTCTTCCGTAATGAATTTCTGGTAAAATAACGCCACCGTTTCCTTCGCCGCCAATAATCGCGTTGGTTGATTTCATCATGTTTACAACATTAACTTCGCCTACAGCAGAAGCAGAGTAGGAGCCGCCCATTTTTTCAGTAACATCTCTTAATGCGCGGGTAGAAGATAAGTTTGAAACTGTATTTCCACCTTTGTGATGTTGTAATACCGCATCAGCAACTGCTACCAAAGTATACTCTTCGCCAAACATTTCGCCATCTTCGCAAACTAATGCTAAACGGTCAACATCTGGGTCAACACTAATACCAACATCCGATTTTG
>JBILOV010000312.1:0-2558 GCA_044374335.1 Bacteroidia bacterium
GAAGAACAATTGTCAGTATTTAATAATTGATTGCGATAAAATTGCAATTTAATTTATTATTATTTTTATGAAATTAATAAAAAGGGAGGCTAAAAACCACTCAGCAACTTAATTTCATTTCTGTACAATACTAATTTCTTATCATTTTCTAATTGCTTCAATAGTCGAGATATCACTACCCTACTCGTCCCCATTTCTTCTGCAATTTGATTATGAGATAACTGAATGGATGATTTACCAGACACCTTCGTTTTATTTTTTAAATATTTTACTAAGCGCTCATCCAATTTATGAAAAGCAATACTTTCTAACGATTTTAAAAGTTCATTAAAACGTTGAGTAAAACTATTAAATATATAACTTTTCCAACTTGGGTATTTTGCCAACCATTCATCTAATTTTTCGTGCGGAATGCCAATTAGCTGTACATTATCTTCTGCAATGGCTTTAATTTCACTCTTCTTAGCTTCCATACAACATGTGTAGGCCATTGCACAACTTTCATTTGAACTTAAATAGTATAATAAAATTTCACGATCTTCTTCATCCTTTCGCATAACCCTTATCGTGCCACTCAAAATTAATGGCATAAATTTTATTTTCTTGCCATAATCCATAATAACATCGCCCTCTTTAAAGGTTATAACATTACCAATTTCAATAATTTCATCAATCAATTTTGATTCGAGTATCAAACTCAGTTTTTCTTTTATTCCTAACATAGTAATACTAAATTAAAATTATTAATACTTAAACAAATTAATTATCTAAAATCGTAGGTTGTACCTTTTAATTGAGTCAACAATGTTTGAGGTTCATCTGTAGCAGTAGCTCGTCCTTCAAATTTTGGCGCCACCGGCGAATGTTCTTTTAAATAATCAATAATGATATCATGCATTAAAAATGGAGATTTTACAGGATTTTTAACATGCTCCATGCGGCATAAAGTATCTTCCGGATCACCTTCTCTTTCGCAAGCTACAATACTATATTCTTTTAACGGGTCTAAGGGAGCACCACCAATTTTTACTGAATTAACCCTTTTGCCAAATTCATTACCAATTGTAAAATTAACTTCCATCCCATTGTAACGAACAAACCAGCCACCAAAGCGTTTAGACGGATCTTTAGCAAAGGCATTTTGCAATTCTTTTTCTAACCAATCCCAAACTTGTTTGCCTGTTACAATGGCAGTTTTAGCTTCACTGTTAACTGGTAACATATTCCATAAAAATTCTTTTGTAATAGTTGCTAATCCCGTTTTTGGATCAACTGCTAAAGGTTGGCAAAAACGAAATCCATTTGATAAAGCAATGTCTGGTTTAAATTTCCATTTAACAGCATCTGTAATTAAATTATCCATTGGAGTTTCAAGTACAAAATAGCGCACTAACGGAGTAGTACTTGTGCCAATAACCGTTTGCATATCTTTTTTAAAGGGCTCATAGGCTTTATCCACCAATGCCTGCATATTTTTATCAGCAGGATATTTTACAGGATCCACATCTAACAACTCGTATTTAGTATCAACTAATTTTCCGTTTTCAATAATCAAATCTAATTTTCCTAAAAACGAACCAAAAGCACCACACTCAATTACCTTAGTGTATTTACCTTGTATTGGAACTCTTACACGTTCATGTGTATCTGCGCCCAAAATCATATCAACACCTTGTGCCGCAGGGTTGTTAGCTAAACCAACTTGTTGTGCTAAACCCATATGCGTTGCTACTAAAACAACGGCACAACCTTCCACTTCGCGCAGTAATTTTACATACTTAGCAATGTTGACTTCCGCATGATCAAAACGTAATCCTTCGCTATAAGCAGGTGATTGACGTTTAGGAATTAGATGATCCGTATATCCTATTACTCCTATTTTAACTCCTGCAATATATTTTATCCAATATGGTTGATAAACTAATTCACCATTATCGGCGTCATTAGTTTTATGCCACATGTTTGCGCAAATTTTGGCTGCGTTAGCATGTCCCATATCATACAACATTTTCTTTTTCTTGTAAACTACTTCCCAATTTCCCGGCAGCATTAAATCGTAACCTAATTGGTTAAAAATTGGAATTAACGCCTCGCCTTCTGTTAATGAAGCTACAGCATGACCATGAAAATAATCACCACCGTCATACAAAATAGTATTTGCCGGGTTCTTTTTTCTATAAGATTCAATCATGGTTTTTAAAACAGCCATGCCTCCTCGTTTTTTATAAACTGCTTGATTGTTTTCCCAAAAAAATTCGTCATGCGTATTGATTTGCGAATGAATATCTGTGGTAATTAATAACGTAATTGTTTGGTTATTAGTTAAATTACTAATAGTATTTAATTCATTTATTTCATCAGAGATATTATTAGCTGCTACAACATCAGAAAGTGGATTTAAAACGGTAGCTAAACCTAGTAAAGCAGATTTCTTTAAAAATTCGCGGCGATTGTCAGAAGACAATTCAATATTTTTTTTGCTATTCATTTTTATTTTTTAATTAATTCTAATTTACAATTTAAATTTTAAAATCAAGAATAAAATTTAAATTAACCAT
>JBILOV010000313.1:0-2556 GCA_044374335.1 Bacteroidia bacterium
AGAAAAAGATAATAAGGAATCATCTTTAAAAAACGCACTTTAAAATAAATCCAACAAAAAATAAATTCCTGGATAAAATGAAAAATTTAAAACTAAAAATAAAAAATATGATACACAAAATAAGTGATGTAAAGAAACCTGCTGCAATAAAAAATAATTATATAGGATTAGGTGAAGAAGAGGTTGCATTTGAAATAGGTGAAATGGGGTTTGATAAATATGGAAACCTTGTAAAATGGTAATTTTAAAATTATAAATATAAAATTACCTAATGAATTTCTTGGCTTTTAAATTGTTAATACAGTTACTATTTTTAATAAGATAAAAATCAAAGTTACTAGTTATTTTACTTTTCATTACTTCAATTATTTTTGAAGTTTATACAAAATGAGATTATCTCTCAATTAATAAATAAAAAAGAACAGGCGAAAAAAAAGAGTAAGTAAAAAAATTACTTACTCTTTGCATTAATTAAAAGAAATAAATTATTCGGGTTTTTGGAAAAATTTCCGGTTTAGGAATCGGCTCTGTTTCTGGCAATATTCGAGTTGGTTTCTCTATATTCGGATCTGGTTGAATATCTGGTGGAAGTGGTTCAACAGGATTAATGCGAGGAACTGGTTCAACCTCTGGTTTAATCTTAGGATTAGTAGGCATCTCAACTACTGAAAATTAATTTTTTAAATCAGTCAGTTTTCTTAAATCCAGAATTTTAATTTTCCCATTTTGAAGCTCAATTAATCTTTCTGTTCTTAAATCAGTTAAATTACGACTTACAGATTCAGGAGAAACACCCGAAATTGAAGAAATATCATCACGACAAACCGAAAACACAATATCGTTTGACAATTCCATATGATATTTCTTAGCTAAATACAAAATCGCTTCAGCTACTCTTTTTCTTGCGGAGTCATAGGCTAACCTAATTAATTTATCATTGGTTTCAGTAAGGTCTGTAGTTATATATTTAATAAATTTGGTATACAATTCATTATTGGATAACAGCATGTGGTAAAAATCTTGCTTAATAATAGATGCTATTTCCGAATCCTCAATAGCAACTGCTGTATCCTCATACATATTAGCATCTAATAAAGAGGTATAACCAAAAAAATCTTTTTCTTTATATACTTGAGTTATATATTCTTTACCTTGTTCATTTGTTCTGAATGTTTTTACTTTACCAGACACTAAAAAATATAAGTACTTTGAAGAATCACCTTCTATAAAAAGAATTTCTTTCTTTCTTATTTTCTTCTGAACAATTCTATCACTTAAACTGTAAATATTATCTATTGACTTTTCGGAATTCACAAAAAAGGCTTCAAGGTCTTTACTATTATTTTTCAGAAGATCTTTTAATACTTCTGCCTTTTTTAATCTGGCATTAACTAAACTTAATAAGTCATTACCGTTAAATGGTTTGGTTAAATAATCATCAGCGCCTAAATCCATGCCAACTCTAAAATCTTGTTTATCAGATTTTGCAGTCACAAAAATAAAAGGAATGTTTTTTGTTTTAGGATTATTAGACAAACCTCGTAATACACCGTAACCATCTAATTCAGGCATCATAACATCACAAAGGATAATATCAGGATAATTTTTTTGGGCAAAATCTAAACCCTCCTTGCCGTTTTTTGCTGTATCTACTTTATAACTGGAAAGTTCCAGTATTTCTTTCATGTTGTCGCGAACATCATCGCTATCTTCAATAATTAGTATATTATGACTCATATTGTTTTTATTTAGTATTAGTTAAAAATATAATTATGATTGTAAAACTAATTTACAAAAAAATTACCTAAAAAGTTAAAAAATTAATTCTTCAATGTTAATTTCAAGTCTATTGTCTACATTTTCAATTCCTGCAACAGACAAAGCTGTTTTTTCTGCATTGTCTTTTTCAGTAAATGAATATACATTACCTCTCAAAATAGCTTTAGTACCTATAATCTCAACACTAATATTTTCAGCATTTACAGAAGCACTTTTATGAAAAGCAGCAATAATATTTTTTTTAATATCTTCAGAGTTTGGTTTAGACTTAGGTTTAACTTTAATCTTATTATTAATACTATTTACACCTACCAAATCTTCAATCATCAAGCGAGCTGAATCTCTTTGAAACTCCCAATCAACTTCACCATCTAACGTAACATTACCCGAATCAACCATAATCTTAATATTGCCTTCTATAAATGCATTGTGCCATTTAAGAGCTTTTGAAATTGAAGTGGCAATATCAGTATCATTTTTTTGATTAGAAATTGATACCTTAACCTCGATATCTTCAGCAACCACATTTACCCCAGCTACTTTTTTAACGGCCATTTCCGCAGCCGTTTTTTTCGAATAAGTATCTACAACTCCTGATAAAGTTACAATACCATTTGTAACAGTTACACCAATTTCAGCTGAATTTAAAAAAGGCACCAATTTTAATTCATCAATAACATCTCGTTGAATGTCTAAATCTGTTTTCATTAGTTTATATTTTAAGTTTAGAAAATACAAATAACACTAAAGAAACAATTATTTTACATGAATTACATC
>JBILOV010000008.1:0-23228 GCA_044374335.1 Bacteroidia bacterium
CTTTGTATTTGATGGCATCGGTTAAGCCTTCATATTTTGCTGCACCTTCATGATTTTTTTCGCCTAACAAATTAATCATCACAGCAGGTTTAATAATACTTGTATCGCCCAATGGTAAATTTAAAATAGCACGTAAATGTTGTTCGAACTGAGAGGTAATATTTCCTTCAATAGTTTGATGTCCGCTGTTATGTGGCCGAGGTGCTACTTCGTTTACTAATACTTTACCATCTTTAGTCACAAATAATTCAACTGCAAGTATACCAACAATATTTAATTTCTCTGCAATCTTAATTGCAATTTCAGTAGCTTGTTTATCAATGCTTTTTTTAATGTTGGCAGGCGAAAATAAAAACTCTACTAAGTTAGCTTCCGAATTAAATTCACACTCTACAGCAGGAAAACATTTTGTTTCTCCGCTTTCGTTACGAGCCACAATTACCGAAATTTCTTTTTCAAAATCAACCAGGCGTTCCAATACACTTGGCACTTCAAAAGCATGTTCTATTTTATTAGGATGCCCTAATTTAACAACACCTTTCCCGTCATAACCCCCAGTGCGCATTTTTTGAAAAAACGGAAAAAAATCTCTGTATTTTTCAATTTGAGTTTTGTTTTCTACTAAAAAAAAATCAGGGCTTGGAATATCATTACGTTGATAAAACATTTTTTGTAATCCTTTATCTTTAATAATTTCAATTACCTCAGGTTGAGGAAATACTTTTTTTCCAAGCTTTTGTAAATCCTTTAAAGCCTCTACATTTACGTTCTCAATTTCAATAGTTATGATGTCTTTATCCTTACCAAATTTATAAACAGTATCGTAATCTGTTAAACTACCTTTTGTAAATTCATTTGCAATTGCTTTACAAGGTGCGTTTGCGTCAGGATCTAAACAACAAACATAAAGATTATAATTGATGGCGCTTTGTATCATCATTCGGCCAAGTTGTCCTCCGCCTAATACACCAATTTTTATTTTATCGGGTTGAAAATAAGTCACGATTTAAAGGTAAATATTTTTTTACTAAAATTAAGATTTAAGTACGTTTGTGATTTTTGGGCGTGCCCCTGCAAAGTGGCAGCAGGGTCAGGCTTTACACTACAATCTTTGCATCTAAAAAGATGCAAAGGATTTTCGTTGCAATCCTTCACGCTCTTATGTAGATTTTAGTTTAATTAGTTAGAATGCGTTAGGGATGCAAACGTAAATCCTTTTTTACTCGCCAAAGCGAGATAAAAAGATTGTAGTGACAGCCCGTCCGCTTCTCGCGGGAACGCCCAAATTCTTCACATAAAAAAACCGCTTTAGAGCGGTTTCTTTATTTTATTTTGCTGCTTTTTTAGCTGCTTTTTTAGGCGCTGCCTTTTTGGCTGCTGCACCTGCCGCTATTTCTTCTGCTGTAACTGCTTTAGTTTTTTTACGTGGACGAACGTTTCCAAATGAACCTACTTGAATTTTTCCACGTCTTGTTTTTTGATCGCCTTTTCCCATGATAAATGTGTTTTATAAATTAATGTTCTCAAAAATAGCTTAATTAATACTATTTTCAAACATAAAAGTTAAACTAAGTATAAATTTATACTGTTTTTAAAAGCGTTTATTAGGATTAAATGGTTTTGTGGGCTTTTCTATCGTTGTTAAAATAGATATCATTTTTTGTTTATCACCCAATAATTTTTTTGCTTCCATAACATCTAAGTCATATTTCAAAGAAGTCTCAATGCGTCCTCTTTGAAACTCAAAACGCGATGCTAATTCTTCTTCTATAAACTGTTTAATTTCAGGTTTAAAGCGCATTAAATCGTCCTTTTTATTAGCGTTCATTTTATTGAGTAATGCTTCATATTCTACTTTTATACTTTCGTAATACTTTTCATTTGAGGCATCTAATTTTAGATCTTCTAAAGCAAAATCACTTTGAGTTTTGTAGTTATAATCTTTATTCTTTAAGTAAGTTATAAAGTCGTCATAATCTGTATCAGACAGAGAAACGTTTGATGCAGTTGTATTAAATTCGGGATGCTTCAATAAATAATAATTTACAAAAGTAAATACATGATTTTTAGATATTAAAGTAGCTAAAATATTACTGTACTTAATTGGTTCTGTTTTGTAATCAGGTAACACTCCTGCTCCATCATAAATAATACGTCCGTTTTTAGTTTTAAAAGCTGTTATTAACGAATCAGGAACTTTTTCAACCCTACCCTCCTCATCTTTGTGTGTGTAATCTAATGCTTGTATACAGCGCCCACTTGGTATATAATATTTAGCAACAGTAACTTTTAATTTTGTGTTATAAGTTAAATCTCTAGTTTGTTGAACTAAACCTTTGCCAAAAGAACGTTGGCCTAAAATCACAGCCCTATCTAAATCCTGCAATGCACCCGAAACAATTTCTGATGCTGATGCTGAATTATTATCCACTAAAACAACCAAAGGCATTTGAGTATCAACGGGAGTATAAAGAGAAAAATATTGTTTATTCCAGTCTTTTACTTTTCCTTTTGTAGAAACTACTTCATTATTTTTTTCTACAAATAAGTTAACAATATTAACTGCCTCATTTAAAAGTCCACCAGGGTTGCCTCTCAAATCTAAAATTAATGACTTACAATTTTTTTCTTTTAATTTCAATAAAGCTTCCTTCACTTCGCCCGAGCAATTATCTGTAAAGCTTGTTAGTTTTATATAACCAACTTCTTCATTTAACATGTTGTAATAGGGCACAGCTTTTACTTTAATCTCCTCACGGTTTAAGTTTACATCAATTGGCGCCGTTTTACCTAAACGAACTATTTTTAATTTAATAGGAGTGCCAGCCTGACCTTTAAGCATGTTGGTAATATCTTCGGTTTTTTTACCAACTACATTCGTTCCATTAACTTCAATAATCTCATCACCTGCTCTTAAACCTGCTTTAAAAGCCGCGAAATTTTCATATGGCTCAGTAACGGTTATTTTTTTATCAACATCCTGAATTAAAGCACCAATTCCACCATACTCTCCGGTAGTCATAAATCTATAATCCTCAATATCATTTTCTGTATAATAATTTGTGTAAGGGTCTAAAGATGCTAACATGGCCTCAATGCCTGTTTTCATTAATAATCCGGGTTTTGTTTCATCAACATAAGCAATATTTAACTCACGATATAGTGTATTAAATACATCTAAATTTTTAGATACTTCAAAATAATCCTGAGAAAAATTAAATGCAAAAACCG
The DNA here is from genome assembly GCA_044374335.1 of Bacteroidia bacterium. Classification (GTDB taxonomy): domain Bacteria; phylum Bacteroidota; class Bacteroidia; order B-17B0; family Aurantibacillaceae; genus UBA4416. Next base: position 3,232 of record JBILOV010000008.1, read on the forward strand.
AAGCAATGCACAAACAAATTATTACAATATATTTTTTCATTTTTTGATTATTAAATTTTCAATATAAAAATAAGGTAAAAATTGTATTTAATTTTCGCTTTTATGTTTTTTTATAAAACAAATAATGTAGCGCTTTGTTTGTTATCATAATAGATTTAATAATTCGAAAAGGGGTTTTACACATTTGTAAAAAATAACTATTGTTGTTTTTATAAATTTATTATTAAAAAAATCCCCGAGTTAAGATAAATAAACCCATTAAACAGTAATAAAATGGCAATGCAAAAACTCACAATTCCCATGTTTCCTTTAAATATGGTTTTGTTACCCAGCGAAACAAAAACGCTTCACATTTTTGAAGAGCGCTATAAACAATTAGTCACTGATTGTTTACAAAATCAAGCCCATTTTGGCATTCCATTTATAAACCAAAAATCAATGGGTGATTATGGCATAGAAGTTAAAATTAGCAATGTTATCAATTGCTTTGAAAATGGAGAAATGGATATTGCCATTGAAGGAGTGCGGGTTTTTAAACTGATTGATTATTCTGTAGTACTTCCGCCAAAATTATATGGCGCAGGTATTATACAATATGAAGAAGATTTGAATGAAAAACCCTCACTTTTGATTCAGGAATTAATAAAAGATTATATGTGGATTTCTCAAGAAAACATAATTTCTATTGATGCTTTTGATAGTTCTACAATTTATGATATAGCTCGTTTATTAGAACTATCTTCACTAGATAAATATGAATTAATAAAAGCAAAAACTTCTGCTAAAAAAGAAGCATTTTTAAAACCGAAAATCAGATTGTTCATTCATTTAATAAAAACCGAAAATGAATTGAAATCTAAGTTCATATTGAATTAATTTTTTTAGTTCATGAAATTAATTTTCTTGAGACTTTAAAAATAGTTCGGATTAAGGCATAAAAAATCCTCTCTCGAAACCGAAAGAGGATTTTTTGTGTTAAGAATTAAATTTATTTTTTAGCCGGAGCAGCATTATTTTCAGCAGCAACCGCACGAGTTGTTGTTACAGAAACAACCGATACGTTTTTAGCATTTAATAATGTTGCACCTTCGATAGTAATATCTCCAACAGAAACCGAATTACCGATATCTAATTTAGAAATACTTACTTCAATAGAATCCGGTAAATCTGCTGCAATACCACGTACTTTTAATTTACGCATTTTTAAAACTAACTTCCCTCCTTTTTTAACACCTTCAGATTGACCTGTTAAAACTACTGGAATATTAGCCGTTACGGGTTTCCCTTCAACAATTTGTAAAAAGTCAGCGTGAATTAATTTGTCAGTGATTTTATGATATTGTGCTTCTTGTAAAACAGTTTTGTATACTTTACCATCTAAATCAATTTCTACGATGTGTGCATTTGGAGTGAAAATAACAGGTTTAAATGCACGCTCATCTGCTTGAAAGTGAATTTGTTCTGTTCCACCATAAATTACGCAAGGTACAAGTCCTTTTAAACGGATTGCTTTAGCGTCTACTTTTCCTACGTTCGTTCTTAACGAACCGCTCAATTTTACTGATTTCATTTTGTTTATTTTTTTGTGATATATTTAAAATGCTCGCTCATTTTATTTACATCGATTTTTTATTTAATGCGAGTGTAATTACATTATAAAATTACTACTAATGGATTCATAGTTTTGTACACTATGAATTACTTTAGCAAATAGTTCAGCAACGCTGAGCACTTTAATTTTAAGACTTTGTTGTTTTAAAGGAACTGTATCAGTTACTATTAATTCCGTTAATTTAGAGTTTTCAATATTTTCATAGGCCTTACCTGATAAAATAGCATGAGTACAAACTGCTCTAACACTTAAGGCTCCTCGTTCCATCATCATATCTGCAGCCTTACACAAAGTGCCGCCAGTATCTACTAAATCATCTACTAAAACTATATTTCTTCCTTCTATTTCACCAATTGCAGTCATGTGATCAACAACATTGGCTTTTGTTCGCTGTTTATAGCAAATTACGATTTCAGATTTTAAATGTTTGGAATAAGCATTTGCGCGCTTACTACCTCCCATATCAGGAGCTGCAATGGTTAAGTTAGGTAAATTTAACGATTGTATATATGGTAAAAATATAGATGAGGCATATAAATGATCAACAGGGATATCAAAAAATCCTTGAATTTGGTCAGCATGCAAGTCCATGGTCATTACACGGGTAGCACCTGCTAAAGCAAGCATATCAGCTACTAATTTAGCACCAATGGCTACACGAGGCTGATCTTTTCTATCCTGACGGGCATAACCAAAATAAGGAAGAACTGCAATTACTTCTTTTGCTGATGCGCGTTTTGCAGCGTCCAACATTAATAACAATTCCATTAAATTATCAGTTGGCGGCATGGTTGACTGAATTGCAAACACACTTTGTCCGCGAATACTTTCATCGTAAGACACTTGTATTTCGCCATCGCTAAAGCGATAATGAGACATTTTACCCAACTCTTTTCCGTAAGAATCGGCAATCTGTTCGGCAAGAGAGTTTGTTGCACTACCTGAAAATAATCTAACGTCTGTTTCCATTTTTTTTAGCGATGCAAATGTATCAATTTTAGTGGTTTTTACAATATTTTCAATTGTTTTTTTCGATTCATTAAAATTCTGATTACATTTGCAGCCCATCATTATCATTTAAAGTACTGATTTTGAGAAAATGCCCAGCTGGCTGTCCCGATAACTATCGGGAGGTAAACGAGCCAACATTGCAGAGTAAGCAATACAAAAAACTAAATGCCCAGTTGGCGGAATGGTAGACGCGCTGGTCTCAAACACCTGTGGGAAACCGTGCCGGTTCGAGTCCGGCACTGGGTACTAAGCCGGACTTTATAGAGAGATCTTTAAAAGTTCGGCTTTTGTTTTTTACTTATTTTTGAATGCATCAACAAGGTGCAATATTCACTCCAGGTTAAGTACAAATTTAATTACTAAAACAGTGCAAATTAAAAGTTCACTTCTACCTTAGCCACAAATTAAAGTGTAAAATGCAAATCACAATTTCTAATAATTGGATTAATGCAACCGCCAACACAAAATCCTTTCCAGTTTATAATTTTCGAGTTCCAAATGCTTATTTACATCAACAGAACGAACTTTCCGATTAAAAGTAAAAACAATATGGCTTAAATAAAAAAACCATCAGGCAATCTGATGGTTTTTTAATAGGATTATGCTAAATTATTTTTGTTCAAACTTCTTATATTCTGCAGGTATAGAGAGCTTAGACTCATCAATAATTGATTTATTTATTTTTGAAACTTCTAACTTACTAATTAAAGTGCCATCTGAAATTAATTTTTCTTCAGATAATAAAGGCATCGAACCTCGTGGTAAATCTTTTAATTGGTTAAAGTAAACACTTTGTTTATCCTTTCTATTCCAAGCTTTTACTAAGGGAACAAAAAAGTCGTATTTTCCAGAAACTATCCAATAAGTAATTTGTGTGTTTTCATCTATGTTTTTTACAACATACTCAACACATTTCTGGCCATGAATCGTTTTTGTATTTACTCCTTTTGTTGAAATACATGTACCTTTAATGATAGGAGGCGTTTCACTTTTATGGTCTCCCCAAACCTTACGAATCGGGTTAACAAATTTAATTTCATTAGTTTGTGTGTTAAACACAAAACTTCCTTCCACTTTTCCTGATTTCTTACCTATTTGATCTAATTTTACAGTGTTACCTTTTATATAGTAAATGTTAGTAGTTGTATCTTTTGATGTTTCCATTTTAAATTCGATACTACCTTCATAAGATTGAGCAATTGCCATTACAGATAAGGAAAGACTTGCTACTAATAATTTAATTTTATTCATTTAATTTGAGGTTTAAATTTGACACTAAAATAATATAAATTAGTTATATATAAAAATTATGCCAAATAATATCCAGAAAGGGAATCAAGGTGAGGAAATTGCAAGAGCGCATTTACTAAAAATGGGTTATAGTATTTTAGAAAAAAACTGGAGACACAAACATCTAGAAATTGATATAATTGCCAGCATTAACAGCACTTTAGTGATAGTTGAAGTAAAGCTAAGGGCTAATGCTTTTTTTGGAAATCCGGAGGAGTTTGTAACCTCTTCTAAGCAAAAAAAACTCATTAAAGCAGCTGACTTTTATATTAAAGAAAATAACATAAATTGGGAAACTCGATTTGATATTATAGCAATTGTTCAAAATCCTAATGAGTTATGTGTTGAACATTTTGAAGGAGCTTTTTATCCAACGTTGTAATTTATACTATTTAAATCTTCATGCCTTATTTAAATTAAAACTTACTCTAATAGAAAAACCCTCTTGATTTAGAGGGTTTTTGTTTTAAGACACTAATTTTATTTTTTGCCCTAATAGTAAATGAGGGTTCTTTTTGAGACCATTTAATTGAATAAGTTTACTCACACTAATACCATATTTTTTTGAAATTCCATATAACGTTTCACCTTTTTTAACCTTATGAACCTTAAGTTTATTAGAGGCATTGTTTTCAGCTAATCTAATTGTAGTATCAGTTTTAGAGTTAGTGGCAACATTAGTTTGTGGCTCTTTGGGCGCATCAGACTTTGCAACTTCTGGCTGAGTTATAACATCCTGTTTTACATAAACAATTAACTTCTTACCTGTCCTAATGCCTTTTTTGCCAATATAATTCCACGATTTCAAATCAGCAATTGTAACTCCATATTTTCGGGCGATTGTACTTAATTTTTCACCATTTCTAACTGTATGTGTTTTTTGAACTTCCTTAACAGCAACCGTACTTTCCGAAGCTACTAATTGCTGAGATTTGATGGCTGCATAAATTTCGGTTTCATTAGATATAAAAGTTCCAATTTTAGCTTTTGGAAGCGTTATACTATTTCCTCCCGCAGGTATCATTCCTTTTCGGTATTGTGGATTAAAATAAATAATATCTTCAACAGGAACATCCAAAGCCGCAGATATTTGCTCAAAAGTCATTGGCTCTTTTAAAACAGCTGTATCAACTTCAAAATAAGTTTTACGAGGCGAAGAAGCATAAATATTATGTTCAGTTGGGTAATTCATGACATAATTTGCAGCAATAAAGGCTGGTACATAAGCCTGAGTTTCTGTTGGCAAAAAAGGACGAATTTCCCAATATGTTTTTTTACCACCACTTCTGCGTATAGCTTTACTAATGGTTCCGGGCCCTGCATTATATGCTGCTAAAACCATTTGCCAATCACCAAACATACTATATAAACTTTTTAAATACTCTGCGGCTGCCTCTGTTGCTTTATATACATTTGAGCGCTCATCAATGTATGATGTAACATTTAATCCATACATTTTACCTGTAGGGTACATAAATTGCCATAAGCCAGTTGCTCCACATTTAGAGCGCGCAATAGGGTTTAGGGCAGACTCAATAACTGCTAAATGTTTTAATTCAAGTGGAATATTATATCTGTCAAACACTTCCTCAAACATGGGGTAATATAACTGGGACAAGCCCATCACTCTGCTAACTAATTGACGTTTACGAACAGCGTATAATTCAATAAATCCTTTAACATGAGGGTTATAGACTAAATCAAACGGAGAGTTGGCATCTAATTTTGCTAATCGGCTTTCGTAAACAAAATCTTCAAAACGGGGCACACTGTCTTCAGTATACTTATACTTGTTCCCTTTAGGATAAACAGGTTTTAAAAGCGCTTTTTCAAGCACCTTTTGGTTTGCTAAACTATCTAACATAGCCGCTACCGGATTATCAGTCATGGTAAGAGTATTTTGCGCAAACAAACTACCGGTAAACAAAACAGACACTGTGAGTGTTATTTTGATTGTATGTTTTAATTTAGTGTGCATTGTATTTGTTTTTAATACTGTAACGCAATAATTTTTAAAATGTTACAATAATTTTTATTCTTGTACACAAGTATAAAAAAAAAAAATAATAAACAAAAATTAAAGTCTTTTAATTTTTAACTTTACGCTGTGAAAAACATAGAAGAAGAACCTAAAGAGTATTTTGAACGTAATATTTTTTTAGTTGTAATAGTTGCGGTTTCCGGGTTTTTTTTAGACTGGTTAAGCATAACATTATTGTTAGATGTAAATCCCTGGGGTACGGCAACTGCAATTCCGGGCTTAATGCTTACTCTTCAGGGTATTTGGTTAATTGTAAATCCATTTGCAATCGTTTATCAAGATAGATTTGAAATCAAACAATCACTTTTGTACAATAAGGAGTTTTATTATTTGGATGCTAAATCGATAGACGATAAAAAAACGCAATCCGTGCAATTAATTTATAATGATGGAGATTTAGAAAACCTTCATTTATTAGGAATGAGAGCTGCTCACAAACAATTGTTTAATGATAGGCTTAAAGAAAAAATAGCTGAGAGTGTTAAACATAGAGATTTTTAAAAACAAATTAATTGCATCCCCATGAAGAATAAAAAACTTATTTTTTTTGTCATTCTTTTGTTTCCGGCTTTATTCAAAATAATTTTAGAATTTACGACTATCAATTCCAGAAAATTACCGCATTACGGACCAAAAGAGTTGGTTGGAAAAGATACTACATTTTATAAAGTGAGTTCAGACTTTAAATGTTTACCTGCGCTTTCTGCCAACACTGCCGAATTACAAAATCTAAAATTAGATACCGTAAACTTTCCGTTGTATGCCGTTTGTTTTATAAAACACAGTTACAAAAAAGATGACTACAGAATGGCTGGTTTAACGGAATATGCCCAATACAAAAAAGATAAGATAAAATTAATACCTTTTGTTATCATTACTCCTTGTGATAGTCTTAGCGACTCAACTTGTTTACGTGAAATGCAGCAGCTATCTGTTGGCAATAAAAATATTTATAATTATTATTGGAATTCATCGACTTTTGATAGTTTAAACGTAACCTATTTTAAAGAAAAACCAATTTATGTAGATTATAGTTTTTTTGTTTTAGTAGATAAAAACAGAAATATTAGAGGTTATTACGATGGTAGATATGTATCTGAAATAAAAAGATTAACAGAAGAATATCAGCATTTGAGAATGAAGGAAGAAAAACAAAATGTAATTAACTTAAACAAAATTGAAACTAAATGATCGTAAGGTTTTCTATACTATTTTTATCACTACTAGCTTTTAGTTGTGCTGAGCAGCCCGTTAAAACTAACAAATTACTATTACCCATTATTGGCGAAAAAAAATTAGCCGGCGTTGTAGGCACTGACACTATTTATCATGCCATACAACCATTTTCATTTATTAATCAATTTCATGATACAGTAACCGAAAAGGTTATTGAAAATAAAATTTATGTGGCAGATTTTTTCTTTGCTACTTGCCAAAGTATTTGTCCTAAAATGAGTTCGCAATTAGTACATGTGCAAAATGCTTTTAAAAACGATAACGATGTATTGATTTTATCTCACACCGTAAATCCATCGCACGACACGGTAGAAGTATTAAACGGCTATGCTCAAAGTTATGGTGCTATAAAAAACAAATGGCATTTTTTAACGGGCAATAAAAAGGCAATCTATGATTTGGCGCGATATAGCTATTTAGTAAATGCTTTACAAGAAGATGGAAGCGCTGAAGGTTTTTTACATAGCGAATTATTTATTTTAGTTGATGCACAAAAACGCATTCGTGGATTTTATGATGGGACTGACAGCGTGGCGGTGGTGAAATTAATTTCGGACATTACACTTTTAAAACAGGAATAATGAAATACATGTTGTTGGTAGTTTTTTATTTAATGACATCAACGTTATTTTCCAAAAATAAAGTAGTTACTATTCATTATTTAGATAGTACCTCAGCCATTATATATTCAGAAAAAATAGCTCTGAACGACAAAAAGCCAAATCCAATTTTTCAATTATTTAAAAAAAAACAACGCTTAAATAAACGCATTACAGCAGCTGTATTAGCCTTTCCGTTTCCGTTTGGTATTGTTGGTTTGCACCGCATTTATTTAGGAACCAAGCCACATGTGCCAGTAGTATATATTGCAAGTTTGGGTGGTGTATTTGGCCTTTTACCTTTTATTGATTTTTGCGCCATAACTTTTGGTAAAAACTTTGATGCTTGCCGAGATAACGGCAATGTATTTATGTGGGTAAAAGAATAAAAGTAAAATTTATTTTTAATAATAAAGTTGCACTCCGTTTTTAAAATATAATACAAAATTAAACTATCTCTGAAATCAAAAGTACCAATAACAGTAATTCTATTTTCTGTTACTTAATTAGTAATTCAATAATAAACTTGATTTCCTATATTTACAATCAACCTTGCTGAACCTAAATTTGAGTATATTTACTAAGCAGTAGAAATGAAAAAAGCACCCCAACATCTCATATTTGGTTCGCTTGGTGTGATAAAGTCACCTATATAAGTAAGTTAGCTGCTATTTTGTGCGACAACCAAAACTTCAAAACGACAATGAAAAGAAACATATATGTATTGACAATTTTAACGGCAATTATATTTCAATCTTGCGGACTTAAAACTGCAAAAGAAGTTGGACTACATTTTTCAACAGAAAAATCAAAACTGCCCGATTCGCTGACCTGGAAGAAAATAGGTTTTGCAAAAGAATTGATTAATCAAAAAGAAATGATAGTAGTAATTAGTGGTGGCACAAATCCAATTCCATTAGACAAGTGGGACGAATTTAAACCCTCATTTCCTTACAAAAAAAACATTGACAGACATTTACTTTTTCAACAAACTGCATTTTATCGTTCCCCAAATACTGATGTAAATTGCAAAGAACCTGACTGCATAAAACAACGTGAATATAAAAATTATACTTGGGTAGAAATGGCAAAGCCAATTTGTGTAGATTTTGTAGGTGGTAAGACTGATATACTCAAACCAGAAAAAGGACATTTGGTGATAAAAACCATTCAAAAATGTCAGACCGTAATGTTTACCGATAGTATTTTTCAACTTTCCGACAACAAAGGAAATTATTATGTAATGCACGCAACGGAAACAGGCAAACCCGATACAACAGCAACTTTGCCAAGCGGTTGGACTTTGAAAAAAGTGATTTTGAAAGAGCCGTTAATAATATCTCCTTTTGGAGGTGGTAATGAATGTTACTACAATATCATTGGAGACAATTTGGGACAAGGCTATCATCAGTATATTTTTGCTGACACAATTTATCCATCAAATGAAAAATAAACAAGATAACAATTAAAAATAAAACAGCAGCTAACATCGGTTTGGCAATATGGCGGCTGAAGTGCTTCTATTAAATATTTGTGCAAGGTTCAACATTAGGAATTCTATTGAACTTTTGTGCTAAAAATCCGCCACATCGCCAAGCCGAAAAACGTTATAACCAATGGCATGACGAACCACATAAAGTTGACAACTATGAAACAAATCCTTCAATTCATAATGACAATTGGATTATTGACAATTCAATCTTGTGACGACCAAATCGAATCAGAGGCTAATCAAGTTCAAACTCAAAAATCGTTGGCTGGTAAAGTTTACGGTTTGACTGCGTTTGTTTATGACACTGCAAAATGTATCGAAATGTTACCGAGCAATGTCAACCTGCCAAGAATATTGTTTCTTGACAATATTTCATTTATTAAAATTATTCCAACGAATTGTGAAGACATAGGAAATGATTTTACTTGTTCAAGACATTATTCTGGGAAATACAATATGGACGATAAACTACTAACTTTAACATTTGACACAAATATGGTGTTACACTATATTAAGGCAAAAAATACTCAGAAAAGTATGATATTAAATTATGTCAAGGGAAAGAATAATTCAAAAAATGCACCTGCTATTTTAACCAGTCATGTGGAATTTGAAAAATCAGATATGACTATAGAGAAGCTTGTAAGACTTAATTGCAAAAGCACACCATACTTTGAACCATGTGATGTGCAAGGGCATTTCATGACCCCAACAACCGACACTCTCACAAATCATATTAAATATTTGATTGACGAAAAGATTTGGGAAAACTTATTCAGAATAAAATAGATTTAAAAACGCCACTGGTTATAACAGCACCTTTGCCTAATGCGGGCGGACAACAAAGCATTTGCAAAAGCGGTCGCTTCGCGAAAATTATTTTCATTTTGCAAATGCATAGAAACATAGTATATTTATTTAAACGTTTCGGCAGACGAGTGTTCCAAAACCGCACAAGTTCTAGCTGCCAACCGTTGGCGGTAATTATGAAATATATAACTATTATATTAGCTACAATCTATAACATCGGATATTCTCAGGAAAAGGAAAGCCTTAGACGAGACAGAATTGGTGATTGGATAGAATATTCATTCCCTTCAGCATTATTAAATGAGATGGAGGCTTGTCCATTTGGGTTTTACGAAGCTCGATTTTGTTCTGGCGATACTAATAACCTTGGACAAAAGATTGGTACATGGTGTTATATATCTGATATATTTACTAATCATATTATATATTCAATTGGAGAGTATCAAAACGACACATTGATAGGTGAATGGCATTCATACTCATCAAAAGTGAAGTTTAAAGATACTTTAGACGTAAACTTTTACAAATATCCTCACAAGATAAAAAAAATAATATTTGATTACGGAATTACTAGATATGTAGATGGCACTATAATGTCACATTTATCGAGAATACCAACAAAAAATAATTCCTTTACAGAAGAGTACAGCGCTAAAAAAAACGACAAGGATACTCTCTTAACTATATATAGAAGAGACGTTGTTAAAAGGAGAACAAAATCTATTCTAATTTCAGACGGTGAAAAAGCGAACACACTGATATTAATAGAGACAGAAAAACTACCGCCAACAAAACCTAAAAAAAGCATTGAAACGCTTTTTAGCTTAAAACCGTTATAAAACTAAATCAACCAAAATCCATCCAAAATAGTAGATGGAATTTTTTTATTCTTCTTCAAATTTATAAGAGTATTTCCTCCATTTTTCAATTACCTGTTGCATGTCATCAGGTAAATCACTTTCAAAAAATATGGGCTCTTTAGTTATTGGATGTGTAACACCTAATGTTTTAGCATGAAGCGCTTGGCGGGGTAAAATTTCAAAACAGTTTTCTATAAACTGCTTGTATTTATTACTTGATAAACCTTTTAAAATTCTATCGCCACCATATTCGTTATCGTTAAATAATGGATGGCCTAAATGTTTCATGTGTATACGAATTTGGTGCGTGCGCCCAGTTTCTAATTTACATTCAACAACGGTTACATAACCAAAACGTTCAATTACTTTATAGTGTGTAATGGCATGTTTACCATGATCACTATCCGGAAAGCAAGCCATTACTTTTCTGTTTCTTAAATCGCGTGCTACATTACAAGTAATAGTTCCTTCGTCTGCTTTTACATCGCCCCAAACAATGGCAATATATTTTCTATCTAAATTTCTATCAAAAAAATCTTTCGCTAAACGAGTCATTGCTAATTCCGTTTTAGCTACTATAATGATGCCAGACGTGTTTTTATCAATGCGATGCACCAATCCTGGTCTGTCAATTGATAAGTTTTCGGTAAGTTGTGTTTTTGAAGTTGGTAAATTTTTAAAACGATACGCTAAAGCATTAACTAACGTGCCTGAATAATGCCCGTATGCTGGGTGAACAACCATGCCGGGTTCTTTATTTACAACACAAATGTAATCATCTTCAAAAACTACATTAATAGGAATATCTTCAGCCAATACTTCAACATCGCGCGGTGGCGTTGTCATTAAAACCGAAATCTCGTCTAATGGTTTTATTTTGTAGCTTGATTTTATGGGCTTCCCATTTACTAAAATACATTCTGCATCACAAGCTTGTTGTAATTTAGTTCGTGTGGCGTTTTGAATGCGAATCATTAAAAATTTATCAATTCGCATCATCACTTGGCCTTTTTCTACCTTTATATTGTGATGTTCGTAAAGTTCTTTTTCTTCTTCGTTCGATTCAACTTCTTCTATATCATCTATCATGTTATCTGGATATGATTAGTTTTTTAGGACTAACGTTTAGGTTGTTACCTTTTAAGTAAATAAAATATAAGCCGTTGGATAAATGACTTATATCTATTTGCTCATTACTTATTATCGATTTCGTAAAAACAGTTTCACCAATTGATGATACAACTTCAAGGTTTACATTTTCTAATTGATTTCCTGGGTAGCTTATTGTTAACCAATCTTGAGCTGGGTTTGGAAATAATTTAACCTTATCATTTTTGTCATACTCTGTAAGTCCTATTAAAATTGGTGCATCAACGCATCCCATAACTGGATTAATCATTAATGATCCGGGGATTGAGGATTGTACCCAACCATTGCCTATATCATAATATAAGGCATCTTTATGATCTGTGTTTTTATCAAATCCAATGTTTAAGCCTTTATTAGTGGTTTGTTTAATTCCAATATAGTATGTTCCGGCGGGTAAATTTAAACAGGATGTTAAATCGTAGGTAGGAATTAAATTGTGACTTCCTGATAAATAAGTTGGATACATTAAACTATCTTTTAGTATTAAACTACCAGGTCCATTGCCACTGCTGTTCCAAACCATTAACCTAAAAGAGGATGCCATAACTAAATTTCCTTCAGTTATTGGATCAAAATAAATTCGTACTGCTTTTAAAGTGTCAAAAACATTTAAAGTAAATCTTTGAGCCGTTAAAGCCCCAAACGTATTCAGATAGTATGCTTGTTCTGCACTTCCATCGTCGTAAGCATAGTAATTAGAAAAATTTTGAACATGAACCAACGTGTCATTTGCCCTATATAAATCACCACTGGTTGTAATCACATGAGTAAAAGTAAAGTGTGTAGAGTCAGTAAAGGTAAGCGGAAACGGTTTTAGATTAAATACTGGAGATCCCGCAGCGCCACTATAATAACCATTAGTTACAAATGGTTGCATCCCCGGAAAAGGAAATGTAACAGAAGGATCGGTAGGGATTGGATTTCCCGTTGCATCTTTAGCCGTATATTGATATACTGATTGCTTATCAATTGTGAAATTGTTTCGAATATAATTTCTGAATTTAGATGCCATTTCCTTGGTTTCATCATATTGTCTGAAAGGAATAACAGAATAGTTTTTTAGAAAAGAACTTGGGTTATATGCAAATGACACATCGTCAATAACATCATCATAATAAAAGTAATTTTGTTTAATCTGCACATAATCAATATGCCAGTGATCTAAACTACCACTAGTCGTTGCTTTGTTTCTAAAACGGAATTTAAAAAGACTGTCGCAATAAGCGGTATCAGCAATTGGAATTCTAACTCTAAAAAAAGTTGTATCGGTTGCTGCAGGATTGTAACCCTTAACACCCCATACTTTTTTCCATATATTTTGATTTGGTTTAAAAAAATCTAAACACAATGAGTCGTCTGCTTCTGGAGCTTCGCCAAAACCTTCGGCTTGATAATAAAAAGTTAAAAAAATACTATCAGCCGGGCTGTAGGTATAAGTTAAGGTTGATTTTAAATTAATATGCCTTGACGTTAATGTGTCCGCACTTCCCGAATAGCTAACGGGAGCATTTATTAGATAGGGATAACCGTTTTTGTTAAGTCCATCAAAGGTAGCAACTCCTAAAGTGATTGGATTAATTGCAAATCCCGTATTTACATATGCGTTTGAATCTATCCAATTATTATGTGAAGGATAAGGCGATTTATAGGCATAAGAAAAGTCATCAAAAAATGGTAGATTAAGAGGAGTTACAGTTGTTGTTTTTTTGTTTTGTGAAGAATTTTTAGGAATAACCGACAAATTAAAATTACCGGTTAAAGGTCTTAACTGCTCTTGAGCTAAAACTGAAATACTCATTGCAGTGAGTACAATAACACTGATTTTTAAAATTATATTAATTAAACTTGTTTTCATTCTTTCTCTTTAATTTTCTTCAGGATCGGCAGAAGCGGTTGAATCAACAGGAGTGGCAGTGTATTCATTTTCTTTTTTACCAACCATTAAGTTTATCTTACTTCCTTTTTTTATAGGCTCTCCCGGAATAATTTCTTTGCCATTAAAAAATTGTTTTAAAACACATCCGTTACAATCGCCTGCAATTTCATTTATACTGCCAACTTTTAGTCCGTAACTTTCAATCATAAAAATTGCCTGTCGCGTACTTCTATCAACTAATTTAGGCATAGCTATTTGCGGGGCTTGCGTACTAGTAACGTATAAATAGATAACTCTATTGTGTTTAACAAGCGATTTTGCTTCCGGATCTTGTTTAACAACAATGCCGGATTTTTCTTTAGGGTCATATATACTATCAATAATTACAAAATCTACATTTTTTCCCTCAACAAAGTTTTCTAATTCAGAGATGGCCTTTCCTTTAAAGTCGGGAACCTCAGCAGTTTCTCCATGATGGGTGTAAACAGCTAATAATTTAAACAAAGCCCATAAAACAATAAACAAGCTAACCAAAGCAAGGGCTATGTGTTTAAAAAATACCTTAGATTTTATATATTCAAAAAACTCTTTCATAAAGATACAGACTGCTAATATACTCAAAATAGAGAAATAATAGTGTTCAAAGCGAGCTGATTTATTCGTAATACAAAAATACTAATGGGGTGTTTGCAAACAAAAAACGACATCAATTTTCTATTTTTTGAAGGGTTTGCTTTTAAAATCAGTACTAGTTAAAAAGGACTAAAGTTTAATAATTACAGGAATAAGATAGATTTTTTTCAAAAAAAGCACTCTAAATTTTTGATTTACAATAAAAAGTATATCTTTGCAGCCCGATTTTCAATTTTAAATCGTTGATTTTAAATATTTTGTAAATGACTAAAGCAGATATAGTAAACGAAATTTCAGAAAAAACAGGTATCGAAAAGATAGTTGTGCAAACAACAGTGGAGGCATTCATGAAATCTATTCGTACATCTATGACTGACGGAAAAAACGTGTATTTACGTGGTTTTGGTACTTTTGTTGTTAAAAAGCGTGCTGAAAAAGTAGGACGTAATATTTCAAAAAATACGACAGTTATTATTCCCGCTCATTTTATTCCGGCTTTTAAGCCTGCGAAAACATTTAGCGAAAGAGTAAAACGTAATGTAAAAGTTGCAGAACCATTAGATAATAAACAAGTAGAATAATGACATTAGCTCGTAAAACACAGATTGGTTTAGTAATAGCGGCTGTTGTTTTATTCGTTCTTTTATTTCTTGCACCAAAAACACACTCTGGTAAATTAGAAACCAAAGGGGATGAGATGGCAAAAACTACTGAACTAGTAAGCCTTGAAACATTTATTACCATGGCTACTAAAACATTGAAACTAGATGAAAAAACCAAGTATGATGCATTATTAAAAAGTGCCAAAAACTCAAAAATTGATTCTGCTTTTAATACTGTTGTGCAATTTTGGGATAAACAAAAAAGACCCGATTTTGCTGCTTATTTTGTAGAACAAATAGCAAAAAGAAAACAAACCTCATTAGCTTATTATAAAGCCGGTGAACGTTATTATTACGCGGTACGTTTTACAAAAGATAATAATGAAATTCCAGCATTATATCAAAGCGCCATTCGTTGCTATCAAGAAGCAATAAATAAGGATGATAAAAATATAGATGCAAAAATTCAATTAGCAGCTTGTTTTGTAGAAGATGGTAAAGACCCAATGAAAGGAATTGGATTGTTACGTGAAGTTGAAAAAACGGATAGTAATAATGTTAAACTTCAATTAACGTTTGCTTTCTTTTCAGTAAAATCTCAGCAATGGGATAAAGCGATTAAACGTTTTGAAAATGTATTGAGAATTGATCCGTTATTTATTGAAGCGTATTTGCATTTAGCAGATGCTTACGAGCAACAAGGTCAAAAAACGAAAACAATTGAAATGCTTGAAAAATATGCCGGATTAACTGAGGATGCAATGGCTAAGCAAGAAGTACTAAAATACATTGAACAACTAAAAAAATAAATAATTAACCTAATATAAATTTTTTAAAACCTAAAGATTATGCCAAGCGGAAAGAAAAGAAAAAGACATAAGATGGCTACACACAAACGTAAAAAACGTTTGAGAAAAAACCGTCATAAGAAAAAATAATTAGCTTAGCTAATTGATTTTCTGAAAAAAGATTATACACAAACGGGAAGACAGGCAGTCTTTACCGTTTGTGTTATTTGTGTATGTTATTGTTTACTAAACTTTAATTGGTTTTTTGTGAACTTTAATATTAGTATATAAATTAAAAATATTTAAAGGTGAATGTAGAACTAGTAATAAATTCTACGCCTAACGAAGTTGTTATAGGACTATTAAACGACAAACGTTTAATAGAACTGCATAAAGAGAAAAATAACATAAAATTTTCGGTAGGCGATATCTACCTTGGTAAAGTTAAGAAGGTAATGACCGGTCTTAACGCTGCTTTTGTAGATGTAGGGTACGAGAAAGATGCATTTTTGCATTATTTAGATTTAGGGCCGCAGGCCAATTCGTTATTTAAATACGTTGATGCTGTGCGTTCTGGAAAACAGAACGTTAGTAATTTAATGTATTTTAAAAATGAAGGCGATATCAACAAAGATGGAAAAATTAATGAAGCTGTAAAATCGGGGCAATATGTTTTAGTACAAGTTGCTAAAGAACCAATTTCATCTAAAGGGCCAAGAATAACTACTGAAATTTCTATTGCAGGACGATATATTGTATTGATTCCTTTTTCTGATAAAATCTCTGTTTCTTCAAAAATTAGAAGTAGCGAAGAAAAAAACAGGTTAAAAGCTTTAATGCAAAGCATAAAACCAAAGAATTTTGGTGTTATTATTAGAACCGTTGCAGAAGGAAAATCGGTTTCAGATATTGAAGGTGATGTAGCTGATTTAGTTTCTAAATGGGACGAATGTTTTAAAGCATTACAGAATGCTGAACCTCCATTTCGTTTGTTAGGTGAAGTAGATAGAACAAATGCTATTTTAAGAGATTTTTTAAATGCTTCTTTTAATGCCATCCATGTTAATAGTGAAAAAGTATTTGATGATTTAAAATCCTATATCAAAACCATTTCTCCTGATAAGGTTGATATTTTAAAACATTACACCGGTAAGGTTCCTATTTTTGATAATTTCGGAATTGATCGTCAGATAAAATCTTTGTTTGGCAAATCAGTATTTATGAAAAGCGGAGCTTACTTAGTTGTTGAACACACTGAGGCACTTCATGTATTTGATGTAAATAGTGGTAACCGAGCTAAGAGCGATAAATCACAAGAAGAAAACGCGCTTGAAGTAAACTTAGAAGCAGCTGTTGAGGTTGCTCGTCAGTTACGTTTACGTGATATGGGCGGTATTATTGTTATTGATTTTATTGATTTACACAATCCGGAAAACAGAAAACTTCTTTTTGATACATTAAAAGAAGAAATGAAATCGGATAGAGCCCGACATAATATTTTACCTCCAAGTAAATTTGGTTTAATTCAAATTACCCGTCAGCGTTTGCGCCCTGAAGTAAATGTTGAGGTTTTAGAAACTTGCTCAAGTTGCGGCGGCACAGGTAAAGTACAACCAACTATTTTATTTGTTGAGCAAATTGAAAATGCTTTACGTTTTATTATTAAAGAACAGTCTGCAAAAGATATAACGCTTTGCGTACATCCTTATATTGAAGGTTATTTAAAACAAGGTGGTTTTTTAAGAAGCAAACAATGGAAATGGTATTTTGAAAATAAACAATGGGTAAAAGTTACAAGTTCTGATAGTTACTCATTTATGGAATATCACTTTTTAAACAAAGAATTAGATGAAATTGTAATTTAAATAGTTATTCTTAAAAATTTATAATCCTCTGTATCGTTTGATTCAGAGGATTTTTTATTAAATAAAAACTTAAAATATAAACAACCGAACCCTGTTTAACTATAGTGTTTCCAGTAATTCATGTCGATACTTGTCAAGGATACTAGATTTAGATAAAAAACCAATATAAATTTCGTTTTCAACAACTGGTAAATTCCATTGTCCTGATTCTTCAAATTTTTTCATAATAACGAAAATATCTTCCTTTGTGTCAATCACCATAGATGATTTACGCATGACCTCTTTAGCGGTTACAATATCATACAACTCAGAATTAAACATTTCTTCTCTAATAGTATCCAAGTAAATAATTCCTAGTAATTTATTATTCTTTTTTACAACCGGAAAAATATTTCGTTTGGAATGTTTTATTGTTTCAACAATATCACGTAACGTTGCTTTAAAATGAATAGTTGCAAAATCAGTTTCAATTATTTCTTTTGTATTAATCTTACTTAAAATACTCGTATCCTTATTATCTGAAACTATTGTTCCTTTGGCTTTCAATCTTCTCACATCTAATGATTGAGGGTGAAAACGCTTAACTATAATATAACTAATAGAGGACACAATCATTAAAGGAATAATTAATTCGTAACCACCAGTTATTTCTGCAATTAAAAATATAGCCGTTAATGGTGCATGAAAAACACCACTTAAAATACCCGCCATTGCAACAATAGTAAAATTACTAACAGGAATATCAGTAAAGCCAATCAAGGTAAGGAAAAAGGAAAATGCAAATCCTAAATATGCACCAACAAATAAGGATGGCGCAAAATTACCGCCATTACCTCCACTGCCAAGCGTTATAGCGGCTGCAACTGTTTTTAAAAGCAAAGTCATTGTAATAAAAACTAATAATATCCATTTATTGTTTACAACATTGCTAAGTAAACTATCTTTAAATAAATCAGACGTTCTAAATTCAGAAAGTGCTTTTATACTTTCGTAACCTTCTCCGAATAATGAAGGAAATAAAGCAAATAAAAACGCTAAGGCTATTCCTCCAATAATCCATTTAGTAAAATCTGATTTAATTTCCTGAAATTTAGATTCTACTTTATCGAAGAAATTAACATAATACAAAGATATGACGCCGGCTAAAATACCAAGAATAATGTACAAAGGAACATTGTTATAATCGAATGGTTGCTTAAGTTTAAAAAACAACAAACTAGTTTCGTTTAATATAATTTTCGACAATAAAGCTCCTGAGGCCGCTGCAATTAATAACGGAATAAAAGCAATTATACTAATATCAACTAAAATTACCTCTAGTGCAAATAACACACCTGCAATTGGCGCATTAAATGCCCCTGCAATACCACCCGCTGTTCCTGCGGCAAGTAATAATGTTCTTTCTTTATATGTCAATTTATAAGTACGAGCAAAATTTGAACCTATTGCAGAACCTGTACTTACAATTGGAGATTCTAATCCTGCAGAACCACCAAAACCCACTGTAAGGGCACTAGTAATAACGTGAGAATACATTTGATGAAAAGGTAAAAAACTACTGCGTTTTGCAATTGAGAAAAGTATGGCTGTATTTCCTCGATTTAATTGATTCTTTAAAAAATACTTAACAATTAATATTGTTAAACCTATACCTATAATGGGTAGTATTAGGTATAAATATTTGAAATCATACTTTAAGAAAAAACCATCTACCAAATAATGACGAATGCCAAATACAAATAATTTTAAAATAACTGCTGCAATACCTGCACTAACTCCCACTAAAATACTAGAAAAAATCAAAAATTGCTTTTCATTGGTTTTAACATGAATCCAATTTATGCCTTTCTCGATATAATTTATTTTCTTAAAATTCATTCAAACTATATTTTTATTTAACAAAACTTCGTAGTTTACGTTTTTATTTTAAAGTTTGTAAATATAGGCGTTTAAAAAGTTTGTTATTCAACTATTATAGTATCTCTACTATTTTAATTAAAGTAAAAAATTAATTATGAAAACTTAAGCGTATTGCTTTAACTAGTTGTATTGTGGTTAGCGGTCGATAATTAGATCTGTTTTTTTCTAATAACCAGAATTTGCATCGTGTAAAAAACCTTGTTTCTTTATAAG
>JBILOV010000068.1:0-9730 GCA_044374335.1 Bacteroidia bacterium
AAATCCACAAAAAGAAAAAACCACCTCCATTTTTTTATTCTTACAAATCCTTCATTGAATTAGTAATAATATCAAGGGTGTTTCCTTCATTTATTATTCATATTTCCTATATTTGTTTTCTACAAAAAAACATGTCAAGGGCTCCAATTGTTGAAATAGAAAATCTAACCAAAATTTTTAAAGATTCTGATGAACCCGCAGTTAAAGGAATTTCTTTAAAAATATACAAGAATGAAGTGTTTGGTATATTAGGTCCAAATGGCGCCGGCAAAACTACCACTATTTCTATTTTATGTGGGCTTTTTGCACCTTCTAGTGGTAAGGTTATAATTGACGGCATGAGTTTAAATGAAAATATTGATACAATTAAGCAAATAATAGGAGTTGTGCCGCAAGATATTGCATTATACCCTACATTAACAGCTAAAGAAAATTTGGATTTTTACGGATCCATGTATGGTTTATCTGGAAAAGACTTAAGAGACAAAATTAAAATCTGGCTCGAAAAATTAGGCTTAACAAAAGCAACGAACAGAAGAATTGAAACATTTTCGGGTGGAATGAAACGCCGGGTAAATTTAATTGCAAGTATTTTGCACCAACCTAAAATATTATTTTTAGATGAACCAACCGTTGGAATTGATGTGCAATCAAGAAATGTAATTATTGACCATTTAAAAGAATTGAACGAACAAGGAACAACCATCATTTATACATCACATCATTTAGAAGAAGCAGAAAACTTTTGTACTGATATTGCCATTATTGATTATGGAAAAATTTTAAGTCAGGGCTCTCCAAAAGATTTAATCTCAAACACACCTGGTTCATCTAATTTAGAAGATGTGTTTTTAAATTTAACCAAACGTAAATTAAGAGATTAATGAAACATAAGCTTTGGGCAACAATTAAAAAAGAAACTCTGATTTTGATTAGAGATAAAATAGGCTTGTCTATTTTATTTATCATGCCTATGATTTTAATTATAGTTATGACTTTAATTCAAGAATCAGCTTTTAAAACGATTAACGAAAAAGGCATTCCCATTGTTTTAGTTAACGATGATCAAGATACATTAGGACTTACCATTTACAAAGGGCTAAAAAATTCTTCGTTGTGTAATTTAACCGATTCGATTAATGGAAAACCGGCAACTTCAGAATCGGCAAGGGCGGCTGTAGCCAAAGGTAAGTTTTTAATTGGGATTGTAATTCCAAAAGGTGCCACGCAAGCAATTCGCGATAATGTTTCAGCCTTAGTAAATGAAACGTTAGTAGTTGATACGATACCAACAGAACCAGCTAACTTTAAAGCAGATTCAGTTGATATTGTTTTTTATATTGATCCTATCGCTAAAAAATCCTTCGTCACTTCCATTACGAGCTACATGCACGAATTTATCTCAACGGTAAAAACGCAGATTATGTTTCAAACATTTTCGGCACAAATAACAGAATTAATACCTAATAACTTAGGCGCACCAAAAAACACCTATGCTAAATCTCAAATAATAAATTACAAAGAAGTTTTTGCTTCAAATTTAATTGGAGAAATTGCTCCTAATGCAGTTCAACACAATGTTCCTGCGTGGACTATTTTTGCAATGTTTTTTATTGTGATTCCTTTAGCAGGTAGTATTATGAAAGAAAAAAAAGATGATAGTGTATTTAGATTGTATACCATTCCTACTTCCTATTTATTATTAATTAACGGAAAAATTATTGTGTACGTTATTGTATGTTTACTACAATTTTTATTGATGCTTTCAGTTGGCTTATATATTTTACCCATATTTGGGTTACCGGCTTTACAACTAGGTAATAGTTTATTAGGCGTTTTGATAGTGGCAGTATCGGTATCATTTGCTGCAACTGGATATGGCGTTATGGTAGGAACTTTAGCATCAAGCGAACAACAAGGCGCCATCATGGGGTCATTATCAATATTATTATTGTCGGCCTTGGGTGGCATTTGGGTGCCAACTTATGTGATGCCACAAATTATGCGCGATATTAGCTCAGTAATACCTTTAAACTGGGCATTAGAAGGGTTTTATAAATTATTTTTCAGAGGCGCTACTGTGTCGGGTATAATATTAGATTCGTTAAAACTAATATTATTTTTTATTGCTACAATGAGTGTTTCTTCAATCATAAATAGATTGAAACGTAAAGTATAATTATTTAATTTTACTTCAATATTCTGCTAAGCGAATTAAAAATAATTCCTTTAATACAATCACGTTAAAGGAATAAAAAATGAGATCAACTATTAGGTAATATATTTTTTATTAACTATTAAAAAACCAAAAGATTCTCCATCTTCTTTTCCTAAATGTTTATGATGAATTTTATGAGCTCTTCTTAGGTTCTTAACATATTTTCCATCTAAATTCCTAAACCACTTAATGCGTTGATGAATTATAATATCATGAACAATAAAATATGCAATGCCATAAGCCGTCATCCCTGCTCCTATTAAAACAGAAATTGGACTATTATACATGATGCCAAGCATAATAAATAGCCAACTAGGAATAGCAAAAATAATTGAAAACCAATCATTTTTTTCTAACAATTGCGTTCTTGTTTCGTGGTGACTTTTATGAAGTGACCATAGAAAGCCATGCATAATATACTTATGCGTAAACCAAGCAACAAACTCCATCCCGAAAAACGAGATTAAAAAAATGACAACATATACTATCATGAATACAATAACAAAATAATTATGATTTTTGTTTAAACTTATTTATAGCATTTACAGTGAACTCTGATAAAACTAAAGTACCACTCATTTTTGCACGTTCAATTAATAATGTATCCCAATTTTCAGTTCCTTCCCACATTGCTTTTTTAAGCATCATCATAGCTTCAGGATTGCTGCTAGCTAATTTTTGAGCTAAAGTTTGGGTACTTTTATCCATATCTGTAATACTTGAAAAAACCTCAGCATATAAACCTTTTTCTTTTGCCCATTGGGCTGTTTGCCACTCGGTAGCGTTAATGGTTAACTGACAAAAAGCAGAAGTTCCTACTTTACGTTCAACGGCTGGCCCCACTACAAACGGACCGATGCCAACAGCCAATTCTGATAATTTAATTGAGGCGTCATTAACGGCAAATGTATAATCGGCACTAGCGGCAATTCCAACTCCACCCCCAACAGCTTTCCCTTGCACGCGTGCAATAATAAATTTAGGGGCTTTTCGCATGGCATTAATTACCATAGCAAACCCAGAAAAAAAATGCAATCCCGTTTCAATATCTTTTATCGAAATTAATTCGTCGAAACTAGCGCCAGCACAAAAAGTTTTCTCTCCCGCACTTTGCAAAATAATAACTTTAGTGCTATCATCTTTTCCTAATTTTTCAATTTCAGTCGCTAAGTTTCTTAATTGAAGGCCAGGCATTGAATTACTTTGAGGATGAAAAAAAGTAATAGTTCCTATGCCGTTTTGTATTGTTGATGTAATTGTTCCTTCCATGTTAATTGATGTTTTATATATAAATTTCTTTAAATGCGTTTTTAATTTGTTTTTTTAGTGCCTTTAAATCTAAGGGATTTTTTGAAGAACTAAAAAATTGTTCTCTCACATAACATACGTTTTTGTTTTTTTTATCATACACAACTACAAAACCTCTTAACCCATGTTTTCCTTCATAAGCATCCTTATAATAAAGAAAATTCATGTTTATAGGGTAACTTACGCTAAATGTATTTGCTATAGAATTGTAAACAATCACTCCTGTTAATCCAAACGCAAATCCCGACAATGCAGTTAACGACACATTTAACGCTTTTAGGTTCGCTTCTTTTTTAGCTAAAATAGTATCTTTTGTAAACCCTGTTGATATGAAATAAATATTATAATTTGATTTTGTATGGCTTCCTATTTCATCAAAAACCTCAGAAGACTTATAATTTTTCACTTTACCTTCTTTTTTCACATAATTCAGCACAGATAGTAGTTCCTTATTGATTTTAGTTGAAACAGCAGTGTCTAAACTTTGATTGGTAAAACTCATGAATTTTACTCTTTTTCTAACAATAGAATCGTTTTTATAAATGGATTGCAATGTTTGAACTGGGTCAATATTTAAATTTTTCTTTATATCAATATAATAAATAGCAGAAAATGTTCCGATATAATCCGCCCTATTAAATTCATTCAATTTTTGATTATCCAAAGTAAGTGTGCGTGTTTGAACACATGAACTTTGTAATAAAATAGTAATACTAAACAAACAAAAAAATTTCATTTAGTTTTTATTTTGAATGATTGTTGCCATAAAATCACTTTAGCTTGAATATCATCCAAAGTATTAAAAGGTCCTTTTTCGGACCTTTTAATTAAATTGATAAATGCAGCAAGATACATTTGATCTCCTAAAATAGATAATTTTCTTTTCACTTTAAATGAACCCATGTGCTGATTTATTTAAAATCAATTACTAAGCAAGTATCGTTACTGGATTTTCTAAATAAGTTCTTAATGTTTGCAAGAATGCTGCTCCGGTTGCGCCATCAACTGTTCTGTGATCGCAAGCTAGAGTAACTTTCATTACGTTACCTGGTACTACTTGATTATTTTTAACTACCGGCACTTGACGAATGGCACCAACTGATAAAATACAAGATTCAGGTGAATTGATAATGGATGTAAATTCATCAATGCCAAACATTCCTAAATTAGAAACGGTAAAAGTATTTCCTTCCCAGTCAGATGGTTGTAATTTTTTATCTTTTGCACGTTTACCTAAATCTTTAACCTCAGCACTAATTTGTGATAATGATTTTTGATCTGCAAAACGAACTACTGGAACTAATAAACCATCTTCTACAGCTACAGCAACACCAATATTTACATGAGAATAGTAACGAATTTTATCGCCCATCCAACTTGAATTTACTTTTGGATGCTTGCGCAATGCGGCCGCACAAGCTTTAATTACTAAGTCATTAAAAGAAACTTTTGTATCAGGGATTGCATTAATGGCGCTACGTGATTGCATCGCATTTTCCATGTCTACTTCAATAGTTAAATAGAAATGAGGTGCGCCATTTGTACTTTCTAATAAACGCTTTGCAATTACTTTACGCATTTGCGATGTTGGCTCATCATTAAAGCCTTCAGTACCAGGAATAAATGAACTAACGGTTTTTGAACTGCCGCTAGTACTTGTTTGTTGTGGTTTATAGTTTTCGATATCTGATTTAGTCACTCGACCATTATCTCCCGAACCATTTACCTTTGAAATATCAATGCCTTTTTCTTTTGCTAAAGCTTTTGCTAATGGGGATGCTTTTACTCTTCCATCAGAAGAGTTATTCGTTGTTTGAAGAGAGTTGCTTGATACTGAAGGCGTTTTAGACTTCTCGACTTCGCTCGAAGTGACATTAGTTTTGTCAGTAACTGCGGCAACTGAGCCTTTCGAAGTTGCTGAAGAAATAGATGCTAAAATAGCGTTCACATCTTCACCTCCTTTTCCTAAAATTGCAATAATACTATCTACCGGGATAGATTGTTTTTCTTGAACACCAATATGAATTAACACACCATCTTGGAAAGATTCAAACTCCATGGTTGCTTTATCTGTGGCAATATCTGCTAATAATTCTCCACTCTTTACTTTATCACCCACTTTTTTGTGCCATTTTTCAATCACACCATCGGTCATTGTATCACTTAATTTAGGCATACGAACAACTTCAACACCTGCGGGAATTGCAGTTACTTGCGATGATTTATTGGTTGTTTGATCAACTGTTTCTTGCTTCTCTGTGGAGCTTGTGCTGAGCGAAGTCGAAGTACTCGAAGTGACAGCCGTAGATTGATTTAATAAAGCAGAAATATCTTCACCTTCTTTACCTAAAATAGCAATTACTGAATCAACTGGAACGGATTGTTTTTCAGGAATACCAATGTGTAATAATACACCATCTTGAAAAGATTCAAATTCCATAGTGGCCTTATCAGTTTCAATATCCGCTAATAAATCTCCACTTTTAATTTTATCTCCAACTTTTTTGTGCCACTTTGCTACCACTCCTTCTGTCATGGTATCGCTTAATTTGGGCATTCTAACTATTTCAGCCATCGTATATTTAATTTTTTAAATGATAAATTTTAATTATTTATCAATTGAGTACTTAATTTTTCGACTTAAAACTATTCGGAGATATATGGATAATTTTCTTCCGCATATACATCCTTATACAACTCTTCAGGCTCAGGATATGGGCTTTCTTCCGCAAACTGAACTGATTCGTCTACTAACGCTTTCACCCTTGCTTCTGCTGCTTCAATTCCTGCATCGTCAATCCATTTATTAGCTACCAAAGTTTCTAATACTTTTTGAATAGGATCTTGAGTTTGATATTCTTTTACTTCATCTTTCGTTCTATAGGTTTGAGCATCACTCATGGAATGCCCTTTGTAACGATAGGTTTTCATTTCTAAAAATGTTGGTCCGTCACCACGGCGTGCGCGAGCAACGGCTTCTTCCATTGCCTCATGAACTGACTCAACCGTTAAACCATCAACAGGCTTAGAAGGCATATCATACGCTAATCCTAATTTCCATAAATCATGTACATTACTGGTACGTTCTACAGAAGTTCCCATAGCATACATATTATTTTCAACAATAAAAATAACAGGTAGTTTCCATGTCATAGCCATATTAAAGGCCTCGTGCAAAGCACCCTGACGAACAGCTCCATCACCCATTGAACACACGCACACATTATCGTTGCCCATAAATTTATCAGCAAAAGCAATACCTGCACCTAAGGGAATTTGTCCGCCAACGATACCATGACCACCAACAAAGTTATGTTCCTTACTAAAAATATGCATTGAACCACCTTTGCCTTTACAACAACCGGTAATTTTAGCATACATTTCAGCCATAATATATTTTGGATGCATGCCTAAACCAATACCATGGGCGTGGCAGCGATAAGCAGTTATATGTTTATCTTCTTTTTTTGTAGCACTTACTGTACCTGCTACAATAGCTTCCTGACCTATGTATAAATGGCAAAATCCTTTTATTTTTTGTTGCACATATACCTGTCCTGTTTTCTCTTCAAACTTACGCATCAATAACATCGACTCGTACCATTTTAGGTATTGTTCTTTTGAAAACTTATTCTTTTTTTCAGCTGTTTTAGCCATAGAAATTTAGATTTAATACGATACAAAAATAAGAGAATTTGTTAAATAGAAAAGCCTTTACTAAAGCCCATTTATAGATACTTTTTACTAAACATTAAAGGAAGCAAACTTTCGATGCTATTTGCTATATAAATTTGGCCTTTTTCGCCTGACATAATGATTCTGATAGGTTTTTTAAATTTATTTTCGTATTCAGCAATTACCTGACGACAACCACCACATGGAGATAACGGCTCACTTATAATAACATTTTTAGATTTTACAGAAATAGCAATGGTTTTAATAGCAATAGTTGGATACTGAGAGCCGGCATAAAATAGTGCTACTCTTTCTGCACATAGTCCGCTGGGATAAGCTGCATTTTCCTGATTATTGCCAGCAATAATCTCTCCATTTTCTAATAAAACAGCCGCGCCAACATGAAATTCCGAATATGGTGCGTAAGCTGTTTTTACCATTTTTTTAGCAGCAACTAGCAATTCGGCATCTTTTAAAATTAAATCCTTAATAGATTTATAAACTTCTAGTTCTGTAACTATAGTTAATTTAGAAAATTTTGATTTTGCCATAATTGCATTTTTTGAAGAGAAAGATACTATATTTTTTTGAAATACCCTTTAATTTTAGGCTTTTCGTTTTGGATTATCTTTAATAAAAGCATCCCATCCGGTATATGATTTTTTAATTCCAGAAGTTGTTGTTCTGTTTTGAAAGTAGTGACAAACTGCTGCGCCTAATGCATCGGTAGCGTCAAGATATTTGTCATTATTCTTAAAATTCAATAAACTTTCTAACATGGCCGCCACTTGTTGTTTAGAGGCATTTCCGTTTCCGGTTACGGACATTTTTATTTTTTTTGGAGAATACTCCGTCATAGGAATATTTTTTGATAAAGCAGCTGCAATGGCAACACCTTGTGCTCTTCCTAATTTCAACATAGATTGTACGTTTTTTCCAAAAAATGGGGCCTCAATAGCTAATTCATCTGGTTTATATTCATCTATTAATCCTACTACACGCTCAAATATTTTTTTTAATCGATCAGCATGTTCGTCAAATTTTTCCAATTTAATAACTCCCAAAGCAATTAATGACAATTTATTATTCTGAATATGAATTAAACCATATCCCATTACTATTGTTCCAGGATCAATTCCTAATATTATTCTATCGTTAGATGCCAATGTTACAAGTATATACAAATGTAAAATAAAAAACCCCTTATGAAACATAAGGGGTTTTAAATTTATTCATGAACTCTATTTAAATAAACTAATAAAACCTTGTTGTTTGTATTCTTTCCCATCATAACCTTGGGCTTTTAGAATATAAAAATACGTTCCAGCTGACTCATTCAATCCGTCCCATGAATCTTTTGTTGCTATCAGTGTATAAATTTTTAATCCCCAACGATTAAATATTTCGCAAGTTAAATCTTTAATTCCTCTTGTCTCAATCTTAAATACATCATTGGCATTATCACCATTTGGCGTAAACACATTGGGGACTGAAATATATGAATTTTCAAGTACCTCTATGTTAATGGTGCTTGTTGCCGTGCATGAACTTGCGGCATCTGTTGCTGTTAGTGTTACCGTGTAATTTCCTGTCAACGTATAGGTATTACTTGCATTTATTGTTGTTGCATTATTTAAATCTCCAAAATTCCAATTGTAACTAGTTCCTACAGGATTGTTACTTGTATTTGTAAAATCCACTAGCAATGGGGCTGATCCTGATAATGGATTTGCAGTAAAGGAGGCGTTTATGATTGTTTGACTTACTGAAGCAGTTGTTGTGCTTATACATCCATTATTGATGTCTGTAACTGTAACTGCATAATCGCCTATAGATCCTACTAGTGCACTAGATGTTCCATTAGTTAAAAGTATTCCATTGGTGCTTGTCCAGCTATACGTCACTGCTGAGGTTGATGTGGCTATAACATTCACCGTATTTGTATTGCACGGTATAACGGTATTAGTCGTTTGAACGGTTGGAGAAAGTGTATTACTTGTTACTGTATAAAATGCTACTGCTGAACATCCTGTAGATGGATTAACTACTGTTACTGAATACACATTGGCACTGGTTACACTTATATTATTTGCAGTACTTGCTGTTGACCAAGTATAATTATAAGTTGCTAACGGACTAACATTCACTGTTAAATCAACGCTTTGGTTAGAACAAGTAATGACAGTATTAGTTGAAGATATATTTATACTTGCAGTTGGTAAATTTGCATCTACATCTACCTGAGTACTTGCGGTGTTTGTGCAGCCGTTAGCAGCATTTGTAACAACTACACTATAATTTCCTGCTTGATTAATCGTAATAAAATCGGTTCCTTGTCCAGATAATAATGTTCCTGTCCAAGTATAAGTTAATCCCGAATTTGGCGTTGTTGTTAAAGTAATGGCTGCAGTTGGCGTGGCGCAGGTTAAAGTTTGTGTTGGCGTGATGGTAATAGTTGGAACTGTTGTATTACTGGTCACAACCACTTGAACTGGTGTTGAACAATTACTTAAGGTATTAGTCACTGTG
>JBILOV010000314.1:0-2549 GCA_044374335.1 Bacteroidia bacterium
TTAAGATATTATAACAATTTTGTAATTCGGACCTTGGATTATTAATGTGTTCAATAACTTCAAAAGAAGTTATGATATCAAACATTTCGTTTTCATAATTCTCCGGTTTCAAAGTTCCATTTTCTATATTAATCTCTTTTTGTATACAAATATTAGCCGACTCACTTGAAAGTTCAGTGCCATAAACTTCCCATCCTCTTGATTTTGCCTCCAATAAAAAGTACCCTAAACCACATCCAATATCTAAAATTTTATTGGTTTTCCTAAAAGGTTCAAATTGATCCAATAACTCATTGTAACGTTTAATAGTGAGCGGCGATAAATAATTGTTAATTCCGTAATTCTTATAATACTTACCTAATTCTTCAGATGTTGGTATAACTTTTGAAAAAACTAAATCACACGAATTACATTTACACAAATGTGCTTTTTCATACCCTTGAAGGGCAGTCAATTTATCAGAATTACAAATTATGCAATTAATGTGTTGTTTCATTTATTAGAAAATTATTTTTTAGAAATTACCTAATTTATCTTTTTTAAATAATTTTCTGTATGTATCATAAATAAAATTTAATCTTTTTTCTTCATTGGGATAATCAGTATACCATTTTGGTGGTAGATTAATAATCCTTTCAAATTCTTCAACACTTATTCCAAGTTTTTTAGCAATATAATCTTTCTCAACTATAACTTTTTCATCGTTATAAGGTAATATTTCCAATTCCTTTAAAGCTAATTCCCGTGTAATTTCTCCGGTACAAATTTGCGAAGCTAAGGTTGCTCGTCGATAGTCTATACCAAATTTTTTATTTAAATAATATGATTGAATAAAGCCAGTGTACAAAGACTCATAGTGTTTCCCTCCATAATAACGCCAGTCAAGTTCTTCTTTCAATAATTCAATGGTATTATTTTTAGAATAAGGCACATAATTTAAAATGTAAATAATTTTTATTCTCTTAAAAACCTTATAATATATTTCTTTCATAAACCCAAATAGAGGAAAATTTTTAATTTTACCACTTCCAAATGTGTTCTGAATATATTTTAAATATCTATTATCTTTTGCATTATAGTGCCAGTATTTTGGTAAAATACCCTCTGTAGCAAAATTTCCTCCGCTAATAATATACTTCACTCCATATTTCGATGCAACTTTATGTATGGCTCCAAGAAGGGCAATATCTGTAGGTGTTTCAGCCTCCGGAACCGAAGCTTTTAAAAAAGATAATTGCAAGTCTTTAAACTCTTCCCAGTCTAAAACAAAACTTTCATAATCAATATCTAATTTTCGTGCAATGTTTTTAATATTTAAAACTGCCTCTTCTGAATTCCATCCATTATCAACATGAATTGCCAAAACGCGCAATCCATTATTTTTACATATGTAAGCAGCATAACTACTATCAACTCCACCGCTCAATCCTAAAACACAATCATACTCTTTACCTTTACCGGCAATCTTCATTTCTTCAATAATTTTCCGAAACTTCAAATCACTTTCAGCACCATGATAATTGTGCTTAGCACGTTTACTTAAAAACTCCGAACAAAGATTACATTCCCCAAATTCATTAAAAGATATTCCAGGATCTGATGTATCCATTACACATCGCGTGCATATTTGATAAATATTAGTGCTCATGTAATAATTTTTATAAATCAAAAATAGTACTTTAATATTATAAAACCTTGATAATTTCTAATTCTCCCTTTTCCGGATAATTGATTAATACACCTTGCTTTGTTCCTTGGTAAACAAACATACTACCAGCTGCTAAGCCGTTGGCATAACCTTCTGTATAAGCTTGTTTTAAATGCTCTATTTTTCCAGCACCACCAAGTGCTACTATTGGTATGGAAACTGCCATTGAAATATTTTTAATCAATTGGATATCATAACCCGTCATCAATCCATCTTTTTCAATAGATTGAACAATGAGTTCTCCTGCACCTTTTTCTTCCATTAATTTTGCAAAATCAATTGGCGAATAGTCTGATACCTTTGAGCCATTTAAAGACCAAACTTTTTCTTTTCCAAATAGTTTTTTTTTAACATCCATACAAACAGCAATTGTAGAAGACCCAAACGTATCAGAAGCTTCTTTTATAAAATTAGGATTTTCAGTAGCATAAGAACCTATAATCACTTTTTCGGCACCTGCACTAATAATTTGCCGAATATCTTCTAAAGATCTTATTCCTCCACCTACGGCAAATGGCATATTCGCTTCTTCACCAATATTTTTAATCAATTCCAACGACACTAATCGTTTATCGCGTGAAGCTGTGATATCTAAAAATACTAATTCATCTGCTCTTAAATCATTAAAAATTTTAACTGCATTTATGGGATCGCCAATATATCGAAAATTTTTAAAGACTTTCGATTTCACTAATCCGTTGTCTTTTAATAACAGAACTGGTATTACTCTAGGTCTAAACATTTTTATAGATTAATGAAATTTTTTAACAATAATTCTCCAACGTCATGGCTTTTTTCAGGATGGTATTGTACACCAAAAATATTTTCACGCTGAATTGAT
>JBILOV010000315.1:0-2540 GCA_044374335.1 Bacteroidia bacterium
ATCTTATAACGAAAAACATGAGCAGGCAAATTGGGTAGCTTATGAACTTACTAATCATGAAACAAACAGTATCGTAAAAAGAGGCAATAAGTTTATAGTGGATCCATTAGTTTTAACACTATCAGCTAATACTAATGATTACTCGGAAAGTGGTTTTGATAGAGGGCATTTAGCACCTGCTGCTGATATGGGTTGGTCTATTATCAGTATGGAGGAATCTTTTTATTTTAGCAATATGTCGCCCCAATTGCCTGCATTTAATAGAGGTATTTGGAAACGTACAGAAGAGTTGGTTAGAAAATGGGCAAAAATTTATTCATCTGTATATGTTGTTACTGGTCCTGTATTGATGGATAGTTTGCCAAGCATTGGTTTAAATAAGGTAAGTATTCCTAAGTATTATTATAAAGTAGTGCTCGATTATAATCATTCTCCTGCTAAGGCTATTGGTTTTTTGATGCCTAATAAAGGCTCAGAAAAAGAATTAGAATATTTTGCAATAAGTATTGACAGTGTTGAAAAAGTAACAGGTATTGATTTTTTTCCATTATTGCCGGATGATGAAGAAGCTTTGATTGAAAGTAAAATTAACTTTAATGATTGGAGTTGGACCCGATTAAACCAGTATGATACAAAGAACGACATTCAACATACTGTAGAAACAGATTCTTCGAAATTAAATCTTACTCCTAAGCACATAGAAGATCATAAAGTGGAGGATGGAAAAAACAATTTGACCTCAGTGCAATGTACTGGAAAAACAAAAAAAGGAGCTCGATGTAAAATTCATACAAAAAATATAAGTGGCAGATGTTATTTACATGATTAATAAATAAAGCGAGTTTCAAAATATCTGCTTTCCCGAATTTATACGATTTTTGTTTCTAAAAATTACACATCGTATTTACTTCTTTCTTAATATTAAGAGGGCATTATTACATACTCTTTTTTGAATTGTAATAAATTTTAGAAAGTTTAGTACAAAAAAATGGCTACATAACTTTAATCATCTTTTATTTTTAAAAGAAAGGGGGTTGTTATACCCCCTTTCTATACAGAAGGTGAATTCTATTTCGAACCTCCTGCTTAACCTGTAGTCTGTTTTACGCAGACTTATGTTCAGGTTAATGTTTTACATAACACTATGTTTTTCATTTTTCTTTTTATGTTCCATTCTTTTCATTGTTTTTTTGCATTTTTTACATGTACATAATTTTTCTTCTGTTCGCATACAACTTTCGCAAAAAAACATTCCTTCTTTAATTAAATCACATTTATGAGTAGGGCATTTACTAGTTTTAATATCACAGTAATTACATTTTGAACAACAATATCTTAATGTATTTTTATTTTTAAGATTTTGTGTTACTCCCTCTGGCAAAGTTTGATTATTTTTTCCTTGAATCGAGATTGATGCCATTATTGATAGAGCTATTATTAATAATAGGATAGTAATAGTTATAATAGATTTTTTCATAATGTGATTTAAATTATTTTATTCTTGGAAACAGTTCTAAAAAATTAATTGAAATAGTTATGATGAAACTAATAAGAGTAAACTTCCGTATCAACAATAAGCTTGTTTTCTATTGAAGTAATTCCTTGTGCTTTCCATGTGGCATTTTCCGCATCATTTTTTTCAGACCATGATCTTACTCTGCCTGTTAAAATAGCTTTGTTACCGTTTATCTCAATGTTTACTTTTTCTGCATCTACCGTTGCACTTCTATGAAATGCTAAACTTATTTTTTGTTTAATGTCTTTTGCAGTAACAGAGGGTTTTACTGAAATTAAATTGCTAATACCTTTAACACCTGTAAGATTTTTAACAGTGCTTTTAATAGCATCTTTTTGATACTCCCAATTTGTTTCACCTTCAATAGTTACCCATCCATCCTCTACTTTTACTTTTATTTTTTCTTCCTGTACAGCACTATGCCATTTTAAAGAGTCTGCAACCATTCGAGCAATTTCAGTGTCATTTTTCACACTTGTTGAAAATGGTTTTACTTCAATGTCTTCAGCAACAGCTTTTACTCCTGATACTCGTTTTGTAGCTGTTTCAGCTTCTTCTTTTTTTGAATAAGAATCTACAGTTCCAGAAAGTGTAACAACACCTTGCTTTACTGCTACTCCAATTTCTGATGCACTTAATAATGGTTCCCATTTCAGTTCGTCCATAACGTCTTTTTGAATTTCAATGTCTGTTTTCATAAAATTATTTTTTAGTTTTTAAATAAATTAATATGATACAAAATTAACTATGATGGATATTTAAGGCGATGATTCGTATCAAAGC
Organism: Bacteroidia bacterium; assembly: GCA_044374335.1. Taxonomy (GTDB): domain Bacteria; phylum Bacteroidota; class Bacteroidia; order B-17B0; family Aurantibacillaceae; genus UBA4416. The sequence goes on from JBILOV010000315.1 coordinate 2,300, forward strand.
TTGTGGTGATATATTGCAGTAATAGAAGTTAATTACCCAAAACTAATTATCTATTATTTAATAAATTATATATGTTTTATATTAATTGAGCATATTTTATCTCTGAAAATTCAATTTTTATTATTCTATATATAGATATGATGTATGTAGCTATTTATATAGCATCATTATTTTATCTAAATAGTATTATTTTTTTATATAGGTTTTTTATTATGACATTTTTTGTATCAAAGATTGATTT
>JBILOV010000316.1:0-2539 GCA_044374335.1 Bacteroidia bacterium
GGCAAACTATGACAGCATCATTATGCGGAACTGCTTGGGATAGTAAAATATCTGTTTTTTCAGGAGCATCTTGTGCCGCATTAACCTGCTTAGGTGGTAATGATGATGGTGGTCCTGCTTGTGCAACAACTTCGGCATCCTATTCATGGGCATCTGTAGTAGGAACAAATTATTATATTTTAGTTCATGGTTTTTCGACAAATAGTGCTTTTAATATTGGTTTAACTTGCTTTACACCTAATTGGCTTGCTCAATTTCAATCAATGAATATTGGCTCAAGTAACTGGTGTGCAGGAGAAGTTAGAAATGTTACCGTTACGGTAAAAAATGCAGGCGCAGTTGCTTGGACCGACGCAACGCCAGATATTAATATTGGTGTTAAATGGAACGCCGATTTAGATTATAATGTTCGAGTAAATGCCGGTGCATTAGCACCTGGAGCAACAGCCACCTACACTTTTTCGGTGACTGCGCCTTTAACTGCTGGCAATGAAAATTTAAGTTTTGATGTTGTTAATGAAGGTAACTTTTGGTTTGCCACTAACGCCAATGGTGCTGGTCCTGGAAATGCTGTTTATACATCAACAGGCCTAGTAATTAATCCGTATCCGGTGGCTAGCGCAGGATCAAATACAACTATTTGCGTTGGTAATACAACTCAATTAAACGGAACCAGCTCAGTATCTGCTACAAATAATATATTATCTGCTGATTTTAATACAGGAGCTTGGCCTGCAGGCTGGTCAAGAACAAACAATGGGACAACTGGATTTACGGATTTTCCTACTAGTTTAGAAAATGTTTCATTTGGTAATACATGGGCAGGTAATGGCTATACAGGATATTGTAGTTACTTTTATTCTTATATTATAGGAAACGGAATTTTAGGTGATATGATTTCACCCTCCATGAATTTAAGTGCTTCAACAACAGCTACCCTAACCTTTTGGATTTATAATACAGATGGCACAGATGTTTTAAGAGTATATGCCAATACAAATGGCGGTACTTATGCGCAGGTTGGAACAACTTATGCCACCTATGGAGCATGGACGCAAATTAGTATCAGCTTAAATGCCTATTGTGGAGGCGCCAATACAAATGTTACACTTAAATTTACAGGAACCGCCGATTTTGGTGATTCAAATATTGGCATCGATGATATTTTAGTGCAATCAGCAGTTACTGGTACACCAACTAATGCATGGACTTCATCGCCTGTTGGATTTACGTCAGCTATTTTAACACCTAATGTTAGTCCAAGTTCAACAACAAATTATTCACTTACCGCAACTTATAATGGATGTGCAAATACATCAAGCGTTGTAGTAACAATTAATAATCCAGTTATTTCGCCAGCACCAACATCTGGAGATTATATTTGGAGAGGTAGCACGAGTACAGGTTGGTCTGTTCCAAGTAATTGGTATGTATATAATGGTACAAGTTATTCTGTAGCATCTGTTGCAACTACTAATAATGATAATGTTATTATACCAGCTAACGGAACTTGTATCACTCAGCAACCATTAGTTGGTGTTCCGGGTTCGGCGCAAAATATTACTGTGAATTCGGGAGCAAGTTTAACTTTAAATTCAGGTAGCACAATCACAGCAAAAAATTTAACAATAGCATCAACAGGTACGTTAGCAATGGATGCTGTAGGAAATAATACTTTAAATGTTTCGGGTAATTGGCAAAATAATGGAACTTTTAATGCAGGAGTTGGTACCGTTAATTTTAATGGAACAACTGCACAAAGCATAAATAAGAATAGTGGTAGTGAATTATTTACGAACGTCGTTGTAAATAAAGCAAGTGGTAGTTTAACTTTAAATAGTCCTGTTGAAATAGCAACTAATATCACTTTTACTTCAGGCTTAATAAACTCAGATGCAACTAATTTATTAATTATTAATGATAATGCTACAGCTACTGGCGCAAGTAATACAAGCCATGTAGTTGGGCCTGTTCGTAAAATTGGTAATGAAGCATTTACATTTCCTGTTGGTAAAGGAAATAATTATGCACCAGCAGCAATAGGTGCTCCAAGTTTAACTACAGATCATTTTACTGCCGAGTATTTTAACAGTGATCCAAATGCAAGTTATAATGTAACATTAAAAGACATTACTATAAACAATATTAGCGCATGTGAATATTGGATAATTGATCGAACAGCTGGTTTATCTGATGTGACCGTAAATTTAAGTTGGAACACACCACGCAGCTGCGGAGTAAACGATCCAACCGAGTTATTGCTTGCAAGGTGGGATGGTTCATCATGGAAAGACCATGGTAACGGAGGAACAACAGGGAATAACACAGCGGGTAGTATAAATACAGCGGCAGTTGTTACTAATTTTAGTCCATTTACTTTAGCTTCAAGAACAGGAATAAATCCTTTACCAATTGAGTTAACTAATTATGATTTAAGTTGTGAAAATAAAAAAGTTGTCATTAATTGGTCAACAGCTTCAGAAATAAATAATAATTTTTATACAATTGAAAGATCTTCAGATGGATTATCTTTTGAATC
>JBILOV010000066.1:0-9900 GCA_044374335.1 Bacteroidia bacterium
GAAGGAAATATTACCTCTCAGTTCGAACAACATTTACGTGCTATTTTAAATTTACCATTGGGCGATACAAGTATTATTAAACCTGCTGTGATGATTAATTTGTTAGGCGAAAAAAATCATGAAGGTCTTGCAAAATATGAAGGCTTAACCGATGCCATCAAATACAAAGGTGTGTACATTCATTTATACGGAAAAACAACCACTAAGCCTTTCCGTAAAATGGGGCATATCACTGTGATAGATGATGATTTGAATCTAGCAAAGAAAAAAGCAATAACAGTAAAAGATTTAGTGAAGGTAATTTCCTAGCACTAAAAACTGAGAACTAGCAACTAATAACTTAAAAAGATATGGTAGGTATAATAATGGGAAGCAGCAGTGATTTAAAAATCATGAATGATGCAGCAGATTTTTTAAAGAAAATGGATATTCCTCACGAGGTAACGATTGTATCTGCTCATCGTACTCCAGATCGTATGTTTGATTACGCAAAGAATGCTCATGCAAAAGGCTTTAAAGTTATTATTGCGGGGGCAGGTGGAGCAGCACATTTACCAGGCATGGTAGCTTCTTTAACACCATTGCCAGTTATTGGTGTTCCGGTAAAATCAAGTAATTCTATTGATGGTTGGGATTCATTATTATCGATTGTTCAAATGCCTAATGGTGTTCCGGTTGCAACGGTTGCCGTAAATGCCGCACAAAATGCCGGAATATTAGCAGCACAAATTTTAGGTTGCCAGGACAAAGTTATTTTTGATAAACTCGTTTTATTTAAAGAAGAGCTAAAAGAAAAGGTAATGAAAAGTTTGGACGAGATTAAGAAGTAGAATTTTTCTTTTTTCAAATATTGAATAATATTATTTGGAATTTTTGGAGCAAGAGATAGGCATCTGTCAGTTAGTAAATTGGTATAATACCTAACGTGAAAAGTGAAATCATTTCCCTTCAACTAAAAACTCCATCTTCCCCAACGTTTCCATTAACTGAAGCATGCTTTTTTCAATAGTAGCATAATCTAATTCTTCGTTAGTTAAGCAAATAAACATCAAATCTATTTTTTGAGTTTTTAACGCTTCGTATAAAGTATGTTTATTTAAACGATATACTTCGCGCATGCGGCGCTTTATGTCATTTCGTTTATTAGCACGTTTATGTTTTTTTTTAGGAACTACAAACATTGCTCTTATAGGAAATGGACTTTCGAATTCTGCTTTCTTGTAAATTAATTTAAAAGGAAATTGATTTTTTGATTTACCATTGGCAAATAAATCGTCGATAGCTTTTTTGCTACACAAACGTTCTATTTTAGTAAAGGTAAAATCCATGTGGGTAATTGTTTATTAAGGTTTAAAAATAAGGTATTTTTTAACCACATAGGCACATAGTTTTTTTAATTTGAGAAATGTAGTAATGTCTAGTTAAAGCTTTGCTTCAAACCTAGTAACTATGTGAAAAACGTCGTTTCTTGAAACTCCTTTTGCCGTTATGATTATCAATGTGGCTAAATTAACCTAACAATAGAAAATAAAACATACTAACGCTTGTTTGCTTCTTTAATATATTCATCCAAAGCGCCCGACATACTTGGGTTTTTAGGATTAGGCGCATAAATATCTAAACGGTAACCGTGTTTTTTTAATGCATTTGCTGTAGCTGCCCCAAAACATGCAATACGAGTATTACCTTGTTTAAAATTTGGGAAATTTTGTTTTAAAGAATTTATTCCTGCTGGCGTAAAAAATGCAATAATATCAAATTCATTTAAATTTTTTATGTCAGATAAATCAGCGCTAACAGTTCTGTACATTACTGCTTTGGTGTACTTAATATTGATGGCATCTAAAAAGTCACAAATTTGTTCTTTATGAACATCTGATGCAGGTAATAAGAATTTTTCTTCTCTATTTTTTCTAATTACATCTACTAAATCTTGAATAGTTTGATGGCCAAAGAAAATTTTACGTTTTCTGTATTGTATATATTTTTGTAAATAATAGGCGGTAGCTTCATTTATACAAAAATATTTCATGGATTCAGGAACAGTAACACGCATTTCATTACACATTCTAAAGTAATGATCTACTGCCATTCTACTTGTTAAAATAACAGCTTTGTGCTCTAAAATATCTATTCTTTGTGTTCTGAAATCTTTTACAGGAATTCCTTCTATTTTTATAAACTGACGAAATGTTTCAATTAAATTATATTTTTTTGAAAGATCGTAGTAAGGATTTTTATCATTATCAGGTTTTGGCTGAGAAATTAAAATTGTTTTTACCTTATTTTTAGGAAAATCTGACACTTCAATAACCGGTTGTGGAACTACAACCACAAGCTGCTTTTTTGTTTTTACGCCAATTTTTACAACTTTTTCGGTACTAAGGGCAATCTCAGTTTTTTTAACTGGAGTTGCTTTTTTCTTAGGTTCTATTTTTGGTAATGAAACAACAGCTGTTTTTTTTGTAATAGGGGCTGTTTTTTTTGCAATAACTTTTTTTACAACAACTTTTTTTGCTTTAGCAATTGGTTTTGTTACTTTTTTTATGGCAATTTTTTTTACTTTTTTAACAGGGCTTAATTTTTTAGAAATTGCTTTCTTAGGCGCAGCTTTTTTAACAGGTGCTTTTTTGGCAATCTTTTTAACTGCCTTTTTAACAGTTGCCTTTTTCACCTTCTTGTTATTTACTTTTACAGAAGGCGTTTTAACAGATTTTTTTTTCTTTATAGCCATATCAAAAATCAACGCTTAAAAATTTACTAATAAAAACTTGCCCAACACTAACATTGGTAAAATTTCTAGTGTGCAAAGGTATAAAATAATATAGATAATTCCTATCCTTTGTTCTACCACAGATATAATAAAGGCTCTAAATGTTCTTAAACAGTAAAACCCTAAGCAAATAATTAAAGAAGGATATAAAAACCATTCGGTTGGATATTTTGTAAATTGAAGGCAGACTATAAATGGAAATAAAACAACACCAATGGTTTGGCTAAAAATCAAAACATTAAATAAATATTCTTTTCCCAATTCATTACTAGAAGTCACGTAGGATAAAACATGAATTATTAAAAACTTGATTATATAAAACAGACTTATAACAAGTATAAAAAACAAATATTGTTGTAGATGAGATTTGGTAATAAGAATTAAACCAAAATATTGGTTTGTAAATTGTACCAAAAACGCTATAACTAATATAAAACCAATTTCCATTAAAATTGAAATTCTTTTAGCAAGTTTAAATTCTTGGCGAAATAGTTGTTTAGCTTCTTGAAGGCTAAATACAGATATAAATATTTTTAGGATTTTTTTTGGTTCAGAGATTCTTATTAAAACAAATATGGCAAGTACCACAAACAGTAAAATTTCTTGCCAATAACTTGCGGTATTTATATTTAATATTGGGGTATTATGAATAGGTTTTAATATATGCCCCATAAATATGGATGCAGTATCAATAAGTTCTAAAGAATCATTTTTATTTGGCAATATAGAATCTATTTTACTCACACAAATTATGTTACAATACAAACCATCTTGAAATATTAAATCCTAGCTTTATTTGGCCTTTAGTCCAAGCATCTTGAGTAGAGGTTAATAAACTGCTTTCTAAAATAGCGGAACCGTTAGTGAAATTAACATGAAACACATGCCCGCCAGTTTCAATTTCAATACCTACGCCTAAAGGACTATAATACGCATTGGTATTGTTTTTTTGGTATTCCGAGAAATTGTAAAAATAATCAACAACTAAAGCCATACGTTTAGATATTTTTAATCTTCCTCCAATACCTAATGAAAATAGACCATTAACATCTTCTTTGTTATTATTTATGTTAAGTTGTTGTTTAATAAAGTTGCGATGTAAATACGTTGGCATAACTTGCAAACTGAATCTGCTATTAAATTTTCGTGCTATTAATAATTGACTGCTATATTGTAAACGGTGAGCTTCATTAGTTTTAGGCCGTATGGTGCCTGCATATAAATTATCTGTAGTCATTGATGTGTAACCTAAATTACCGTAAAAACATACAGATACTGGAATTTTATTATTTTCTTTTTGAGTTAAAAATCTCCATTTAATAGAGGCATCATTCATTTCTCTGTATTTACTTCTTCCAATTCCAACGGTTAATTTATCAGTTATGCCGTAATCAAATGACATCCTGATATCTGATGAATTGTCTAATCCAAAAGCGCTATGAGCGGCTTCATTCAATGCATTAGAACTTGAACTATTATAAATGTTTCCAAAACGGTGCGTAACTCTAAAATCCAAATTACGTTTTTTTACAGTTTCAATATTTTGTGAATTAACTATTTTGGTAGTTTTAAAAGTGGCATATACAGATTTAGATGTTTCGTTTTTTTGAACATCTTTTACTAGGTCCAATAAGTCATCTTGCGAAAAACATGATAATGATATAAAAATACCTAGTAAAAATGTTAGTTTTTTAATCATAGTTTTAAATTGAGCACTCAAATATAGATATAAAAAATAAAAATGATGTTTTCGTTTTTGAGGATTGTTTTAAAGCAGTATTATTTTTAAATGAAAGCATAATGCGCAAGGCTTGCTTTTACATCTTTAATTCGGCTATATTTTGCGACATGTGGTAAGACAATATTCAGTAAATAGGCTTCAATTCTAAAAAAGAGAAGTTTATTCAATTTTGTTTTTGACTTAATAAATGGGTATTTAAATTAAATAAAGTGAACCAAGAAATTTAAGGGTGTGATTTTAAATATTTAGTTATCAGTTGAGGTAAGGCAAAATCATTTAAATTATTGCGTTTAATTTTAATTAATGAATTTAATTTTAAAGGCGTTTTTATCGTCAACTCATAAAACGTTCCGTATAAATGTTGGTGTGATAAAATGTGTTTTTTTGATTGCGTAACACAAACGACTTCAAAATCCTTAACTAAGGAATTGAGCACTTCATTTTTTAGCATTACTTCAGCATCAGTTTCATTTTGAGTTTCTATTAAAAAAAACTCATACAAATTTTGCCAAATATCTTTCTCTGTTCTTTTTTGAATATAAATGGTGTCTTTATAATTAAAGATAAAATAATGTAAGTGTCTGTTTTTTATTTTTATTTTTTTGTCTTTAACCGGAAGCAATTTCACTGTATCATTTTCAAAAGCTAAGCAGTTTTCTTGTAAAGGGCAGTCTTCGCATTTAGGATTTTGAGGTTTACACCAAAGTGCGCCAAATTCCATAATAGCACTATTGTGTAGCGCGGGTTGTTTTTTATTTAGTAATTCATCTGCTAAAATCTGAAAATCTTTTTTCCCTTGACTAGAGTTAATCGGTATATGTAAATTAAATAAGCGAGACAAAACTCTGTAAACATTTCCATCTACAACAGCATGTGGTAATCCAAAAGCAAATGATGAAATAGCTGCTGCAGTATAGTCGCCTACACCTTTTAATTCTTTTATAGCTTCGTAGTTATTTGGAAATTTGCCTTGGTGATTTTCTCTAATAAATTTTGCAGAATCATGCAAGTTTCTGGCTCTTGAGTAATATCCCAAACCTTGCCATAATCTCATCACCTTATCTTCGGGAGCATTTGCTAAATCAATAACAGTAGGAAAATTTTCAGTAAATTTTAAATAATAATTAAGCCCTTGTATAACTTGTGTTTGTTGTAATATAATTTCTGATAACCATATTTTGTAAGGATCATTTATATGACGCCAAGGTAAATCACGTTTGTTTTTTTTATACCAAGCAATTAGATTATTAGATATTGGATGCATTAATTAACCATATAATATTCTTAAATTTTCAACTACACTTTAACTGTCAAACTTTCAAAACCTGACAACTTTCTAACTTGTTTGTTAATCCTCTACTGCAAAAATTTTATTAATAGCCTCGATATTTTTTTCTTTAATAATTTTACGTTTCAAACTCATTTTAGGAGTTAACTCACCGCCTTCAATACTCCAATCTTTACTTAAAATAGCTACACGTTTTAATTGCTCATATGGCGCTAACGACTTATTAATTAATTTAACGTGCTCATTAATCAAACGCTTTAAATCTTCATTTTTACTCATTTCTTCATTAGATGTCCAATTAATAGAATGGTCTTTGCAATAGTCTTTAAAGTTTACAAATGAAGGAACAATAATGGCTGATGCAAATTTCTGATTTTCACCAACCACCATACTTTGTTCTACAAAACGGCATTCTTTAATTTTATTTTCAATCATTAAAGGAGCAATGTACTTTCCTGAACTTGTTTTAAAAATTTCTTTTTTTCGATCAGTAATTTTTAAAAAACGGCCTTCAATAAAAGTTCCTACATCACCCGTATGAAACCAACCTTCGCTATCCATAACTTCGGCAGTTGCTTCCGGATTTTTATAATAACCTTGCATTAAATTAGGACCTTTTACTAAAATTTCACCATCTTCTTCTGCTATTTTTACGTCCACGCCACTTATAACTGGCCCACAGGTTCCGATTCTAATATTATCTTCTCCGTATCTATTTACACTTACAACAACGCATGTTTCTGTTAAGCCATAGCCTTGCAAACAAACTATGTTTGCACATAAAAATATGCGTTCAAGTTTTGGGTTTAGAGCCGCGCCGCCTGAAGCAATACAAACTAAATTTCCACCAACAGCAGCTCGCCACTTACTAAATACTAATTTGTCAGCTATTTTATGTTGTACTTTATACCACAAACTATTTTTATTATTGAGCTCGTATGTATTAGCAATGCGCATACTCCAATCAAATATTTTACGCTTTGTTCCGGTTAATTTTTCGCCGGTAGCTGTAATTTTTTCATAAACACGTTCAATTAATCTTGGAACGGAAACAAATATTTGTGGTTGAATTTCTTTTAAATTATCTCCAATAGTTTCTAAACCTTCAGCATAATAAATTGAAATTCCTTTATACAAATATAAGGTACTTACCATTCGCTCATACACATGGTTAAGAGGCAAAAAGCTAAGTGCTTTCCATGTACTACTAAATGGAGCAAAACCTTGGCATGCTAAAATGTTTGATACTAAATTATTGTGAGTAATCATTACTCCTTTTGGCGTGCCGGTGGTACCAGATGTATATAAAATAGTTAAGAGATGGCTTGGCAATATAGATTTTTTTATCACATTCAGTTTATCCGAATTAGCATTACTTTTTCCTAATTCTATAAATTCAGAAAAAGACATAATTCCTTCAATAGGATTAAAACTGATAATATTTTTTACGTTTGGAATTTCTTTTTCAATGGCAATTAATTTTGCATAAATAGCTTTATCAGAAATAAAAATGGTTGTTACTTCTCCATGATTTAAAATAAATTGTAAATCATGATTACTAATAGTTGGGAAAATTGGAACTGTAACGATATCTGCTTGTTGACAACCATAATCACAAAAGTTCCATTCAGGGCGATTGTTTGAAATAATTGCCACCTTATCGTTATTATTTAATCCAAGAGCTAATAAACCAAAACTTACATTGTTTACATTATTAATAAACTCTTCGCTACTATATTTTATCCATTGCTTATTTTCTTTCGCAGATAAAACATCCTCTTTTTTATAGTGGGTTTTATATAGTTCTAGAATATCAAATACACGGGTTATTTCCATTTTATATTTTTTTGAAATATTATACTAATCAAAGATTAATAAAATTGCAAGAAATAACAAATCAAAAATTTTTAATTTTTAAAACTTTAGCAGTTCAAGAATTCGCTCAAGGTATAATTTATCGGTTTCATCAAAGGTTGAATAGAACTCGCTATCAATATCTAAAACACCCATTATTTCCTTTTTTGAATTATAAACTGGTAATACAATTTCTGATTTAGATAATGAACTACATGCTATATGTCCGGGAAAAGCATCTACATCGTCAACAATAATTACCTCATTTTTTTGCCACGCCGTGCCGCAAACGCCTTTGCCAAAATTTATTCTTGTACAAGCCACAGGTCCCTGAAAAGGAGCTAATACAAGTTGATTGTCTTTAATTAAATAAAACCCCACCCAAAAAAAATTAAAACCAAATTTTAATGCGGCACAAAGATTTGCCATATTAGCAATTATATCGGATTCTCCATCTATTAATGCTTTTATTTGAGGTAAAATAGATTGATATTTTTCTAATTTCGTATCCCCTTTAATTTCAAGATCTTCAGCCATGTTTAATATATTGTTTTATGGGTAACTAAATTTGTTTATTTTTATATACAAATATAATAGTTAAAGGTTGAGTAATAGCTAGAATAAGTTTGTGTTATTTTAATTATTAGAGTTTATATATACGCAAATGATTCAAAAATATTTTATAGCCATTGTTCCTCCACTGCCATTATTATCTGAAATTCAAGAAATAAAAAAAACTATTTCTCAAAATTACAATACTAAAGGCGCTCTGCGCTCGCCAGGGCACATTACATTACATATGCCTTTTAGTTGGGAAGATGAAAAAGAAGACAAATTACTAAGTTGTTTAGAGGCTTTTAAATTTGATGAGACATTTAACATTACACTTGATGGCTTTAGCTGTTTTGAACCTCGTGTGGTTTTTATTAATGTAAAAGAAGAAAACTCATTGTTTTTGTTGCAAAAAAAATTAGTACAACACTCTAAAAACAACTTGCAACTATTTAATCAGTCTGACGACATGCGCGGATTTCATCCACATATAACTATCGCATTTAGAGATTTAAAAAAACCGGTGTTCTATAAAATTTGGGAAGAATTTAATAGTAAAACGTTTCAGGAAAATTTTAGTTGCCAATCTATTTGTTTATTAAAAGAAATAAATAATCACTGGCAAGTATATAAAGAGTTTAAGTTTAGCACTTAAAAACAAAAAACCCGATAAGTTTAATTATCGGGTTTTTAATTTTGCAAGGAGGAAAATTATTTTTTCATTAAAACTTCATCAATCATTCCATAATCTTTTGCTTCTTGAGCTGTCATCCAGTAATCACGATCACTATCAGCCCACACTTTTTCGTAGGTTTGTCCGCTATGTGTAGCAATGATGTCGTATAATTCCTTTTTTAATTTTTGAATTTCACGAGCAGTAATTTCAATGTCAGATGCTTGTCCTTCAGCACCACCTAATGGTTGATGAATCATAACACGAGCGTGTTTTAACGCTGTACGTTTTCCTTTTGTTCCTGCGCACTGTAAAACAGCACCCATACTTGCAGCCATACCGGTACAAATAGTTGCAACATCTGGTTTAATAATTTGCATAGTATCATAAATACCTAATCCAGCATAAACTGAACCGCCGGGCGAATTCAAATAAATTTGAATATCTTTTTTAGGATCAACTGATTCTAAAAATAATAATTGCGCTTGAACAATATTTGCCACTTGGTCATTGATTCCAGTACCTAAGAAAATAATGCGGTCCATCATTAATCGGGAGAATACATCGAGAACAGAAACGTTTAACTGTCTTTCTTCTATAATATTTGGAGTTAAATTTCTAATGCCAGGAGTAATTGCAGATACATAATTATCATATGTTAAACTGCTGATGCCAACATGCTTTGTAGCATATTTTTTAAATTCGTTTTGATCAAACATAATTGATTGGTTTTAGTTGTTAAACAAATATACTTGTTGAAATGAGTAATACCAAATGAATGCCAAAAAGTTTTTAACGTCAAATCGTCAGTAAACGTTTTTTTGTTTTTTTATCCATTATCGATTTTTACGCGAACTATTTTGGATAAATTTTTGTAATTCTATGCAGATAAGGCTATTTTATTGTAACACAAGTAATCACCTATTTTTAGCGATTTAGTTGATAAATTTTTCCAGGAAGCGATTTGATAATATTAGAAAACTCTAATTGTAATAAGTAAGATGAAATTTTACTGATAG
>JBILOV010000317.1:0-2531 GCA_044374335.1 Bacteroidia bacterium
AGATTTATCAAGTACCTCATTCTGTTTTTAAGATGATTAATGGAACGCAGATGACGCTGATTGTTATGATTTTAAAATGATTTTATGAGTGATAAATATTGATAGTCATTCAATAATACTATGTAGCTATTTTTTTTAAATCATAAAAAAATCACCATCAGCGTCCTATCCTTTAGCCTAATCTCATTGTCATATGAGGGATATTATCTTCTAAATACATTTCGCCTTCTGGAACAAAGCCTAAATTTTGGTAAAATTTATCTAAGTAACACTGAGCGCCAATAACAATTACGGAAGTATTAAAACGCTTTTTAGTTTCAATAATACTATATTCCATTAGTAGTTTACCGTAACCAGATTTTCTAACAATAGAGTGCGTCACTACTCTTCCAATGGCAGGCTCTAATTCATAAGATAGTCCGGGCGGTACTAAACGTGAGCATGCAATTAATTTTTCATTTTCATAACCTAATACATGAAATGACTTATAATCTTTATCATCCAAATCTAAATAGGGACAATTTTGCTCCACAACAAAAACCTCAGCGCGTAATTGTAAAAGTTGGTACAACTCAATATTACTTAATTCATCAAAGGTTTTTGTTATAAATGTTATCATTTTAATATTGATTGATTGATAGTAATACTAATGTACAAGCATCTAAAACTTCAATTCCTTTACTTATAGCCAAGGCTTCAAATTCAGGATTCTCAGTACCCGGATTAAAAATAATTCGTTTGGGATTTAAAGAAAAAATATAATCAAACCATGCAGGTTGGTTATCTGTACCAACATATAAAGTTACCGTATCAATATTCTCTATTACTGGTTTTGTGGTAATGATATCTAAATCATTTATTTTACCATTTCTAATGCCAATTGGATAAACGGTATGGTTATGTTGTTGCAAGCTGATAGTTGCTTTATAGCTATATCTATCTGTATTTGGTGAGGCGCCAATTACAACGGTAGGTTTATTCTTCCACATAATTTAAATCTTTACCAAAGGTTTCTTCTAAAAAATAAAGGGCAATAAAACCAATGCCAATTATAATACAACCAGTAATAATAGTTGCTTGTAGTTTATCAACACAACATACAGAAATAATAGTATCTAATAATAATGAAATTAAAATAGTAGAACCTCTTACAAAATTAGGAGCCGTTGTGGTTGCCGTTGCTCTAATGTTTGTTCCAAACAATTCGGAAGCGGTGCTAATAAAAACAGCCCAATAACCAGTTGCAAAACCTATAAAACCAACTATTGAATAAAAAATAGTGACAGAGCTACCTCCAAATAAAAAATATAAAATAGTTCCAATAACAGTGAGTGATAAGAAAATACCTAATGTTTTTTTTCTGGATTTTAAATATTGACTCATAACACCTGATGCAATATCGCCAATGGTAATACCTGCATAAGCACACATAATGGCTCTGCCTGCCGAAATGGCTTTAGGTGCTAAGCCTAATTTTTCGCTTAATTCGGGAGAAAATAAAACTAAAGTTCCCATAACATACCAAACAGGCACCGTTACAAAAATGATAGAAAGGTATTTTATGATATTTTTTTTATTTGAAAATAATTGAAGAATATTTCCTTTTTTGACCTTCGTTTCTTTTTTTAGTGCATCAAACATACCTGATTCAAATACACCAATACGTAATACTAAAAGTGCTAAACCCATTGCGCCACCTAAATAAAATGAATAACGCCAATTTGTAATCACATCTCCCATAAAGCCAGCTACAACTGCGCCAAATACTCCTACAGTGGCCACTATCATGGTTCCGTAACCACGTTTTTCTTTACTCATACTTTCGCTTACTAAAGTAATACCGGCACCTAATTCGCCAGCTAAACCAAAGCCAGAAATAAACCGTAGCACCATGTATGAATCTGTATTTTCAACCATGCCATTTAAAATATTAGCAACAGAATATACTAAAATAGAGCCGAATAAAACAGATAGGCGTCCTTTTTTATCGCCTAATATTCCCCAAAAAACACCGCCAACAAGCATCCCAAACATTTGCCAGTTTAATAATAATTTACCGTATGTGGCATTTAATATTTTTAAGGTGGCTTCCGAAATGTGAGGGAATTGAATAGGTAAAATCGTATTTAAACTGTCCGTTCGTTCAACACCAAATAGAAGCAAATCGTATATATCAACAAAGTAACCAAGTGCAGCAACAATAATTAATTTATTGAGATTTTTATTCTGTTGAATTTGCGACATAAAATGGAATTCTATTTTTTATTATAAGTATTCGACTACGCTCTTACTAAGCGAGGATTTTAAACGAATTTATCTCCTTTTTGAACTTTAACGTCGTTTACAAAATTCCTGATTTGTTGTTCATCTTGTTTCTTACAAACCATAAGAACGCCATCAGATTCTACAACAATATAATCCTCTAAACCTTGCAGAACTACCAATTTATCTTTTGGCACATGCACAATGCAATTATTGCAATCGTATTGAATAATATTTTTGCCAACTAAAGCATTGTTGCCTTTATCATG
>JBILOV010000017.1:0-19472 GCA_044374335.1 Bacteroidia bacterium
GCTTAGTTGCACTATCACTATAAACTCCAAAAGGTAAATTTTGAATAGGGAAATCACTATTTGTTTCAACGTCAATCCAAGAAGTCAGTGTCGGATTATTAGCTTTTAATATCATAATATGTTAGTTAAAAAAAGAAAAATGAATATTTTTTAAATTAATTAGTTTTTATTTTTATCAAATATAACAGGCGTAAAATTATATATTTATAGCATGCAATTTAAAAAACTTATTATTCTTTTGTTAATACATTTTTCTGTCGATTTAGTAGGTCAGAACAATAACGATATTGCATTTGTATTGAGCGAAAGAGCCGTCAATAAAGTATTTACCGCTGTTGGTGAAATTGAGGGTAAAAACGAATATGAGGTGTTAAGCATAATTAAAGGACACTATAAGTGGAAGGTTATAAATCCCAAAATTAATTTTAAGCCTGATAGTAGCGATTTTACTTGCGATGCTAAAGTTGAGGTAGGACCTTTTGGATATAAATCAGAAGTGTTAGGTCATGTAAAAATTGCTTACGATAATAAAACAAATCTTATTTCTTTAAAAATTACTGATGCCGTATTTGAATTATATACAGTGGTTTTAGGAAAAAAAATCCACATAAAAGATATACATCTGGAAGATTATTTTAAAGATCCTTTTTTGTTTGAAGGGCCAAAAAGTTTTGCAACCGATATGAGTTTTACCATGCCAGACAGTACTGTTAAAAATATTTATGTGCAACCAACAGATTGTGTGATGAAGGTTGTTAAACAAGCCATTAAAACTTCCTGCGATATTGCAGTACAAGATAAATCATTTAAAAAAGAAATAAGATTAAATTCACCTATTAAATCAGAAGATAAAACAAAAACAACTTCTATTAAAAAATAATTTATTAATTGAAAACTTTCTTAAAACATAATCTAATTTATATTGCCATTTACATTGGTTTATTATGCTTTGTAGGATATCAATTATTACACAACGATAAGGTGCAACTTCATAAATTAATAAATGCACAAGTAGGCAATCAATGGGTTGATTTATTTTTTAAATACATCACTCATTTAGGCGATGGCGCATTTGCTTTTTTGGTAGCGTTTATTTTTTTGTTTTTTAACATACGAAAATCAGTTTATATTTTGTTAGCTTATTTGGGCGCAGCTTCTATATCCTCTGTTTTAAAGCATGTTATTTATCCTGATATCACTCGGCCCCATTTTGCATTTCAGTATTTTGTGCAGGAAGATCTAAATGTTGTAGAAGGAGTTGATTTGGTTGCGTTTCACTCTTTTCCAAGCGGGCATGCTTTATCTGCATTTGCTTTATTTTTTTGTTTATTATTTGTGAGCAGAAGTCATTTTTTAAAAATAGTGTTTTTTGTTTTAGCAGTTTTAGCAGCTTATAGCAGAGTCTATTTATCGCAACATTGGTTAATTGATATTTATGTTGGTTCAATTATTGGATTTATTTTTTCTTTATTGTTTTATGTCAAATTTTATCATACTACTAAATGGCAAAACTTAAATACAACATTACCGGTTTTACTATCTAAAAATAAAAACATCAGTGTTTAAATTATTAAATACAGAATTTAAAGCATACTCCTTTATATTTATAGCGGCCTGCTTGTTATATATTCCTTTTATTGGCAATATGCCTCTATTTGATTGGGATGAAATTAATTTTGCTGAGTGTGCCCGCGAAATGATTGTCTCAAATAATTACTCCGAAGTGCAATTATATTTTCATCCCTTTTGGGAAAAACCACCATTGTTTATTTGGCTGCAAGCCCTTAGCATGAATGTGTTTGGTATTACCGAATTTGCTGCACGTTTCCCTAATGCAGTTTGTGGCGTTATTACATTATTGGTTTTATATAAAACCGGGAAAGATTTAAACGACCGAAAGTTTGGTTTAATTTGGTCATTTGTTTACGCTTCTACTTTATTACCTCATTTGTTTTTTAAAACGGGTATTATTGATCCCTGGTTTAATTTATTTATTTATCTGTCAGTTTATTATTTAATACAACATACTAATAATCCGGTGGGTAAATTTGGATATACAACCGCCATTATTGCGGGTGTATTTTTAGGTTTAGCATTATTAACTAAAGGTCCAGCGGCATTAATACTAGTAGGTTTAACAGTTACCGTATTTTTTGTGTTAGGACGTTTTAAAAAAATTTCGTCGTTTAAATTCATGACTGTTTTTTTTATGGCTTTTTTAATTACCGGTTTAAGTTGGTTTGCTACCATGTATCTTAAAGGTAACGGACAAGTTATTAAAGAATTTATTGATTACCAGGTTCGCTTGTTTAATACAGAAGATAGCGACCATGGTGGCCCGTTTTTTTACCATTTTGTAGTATTATTAATTGGTTGCTTTCCGGCATCATTATTTTTGATTTTGGCACACAAAAAGTTAAGAGACGATTTGCCTTATCAGTTACACACTAAGCGTTGGATGATGAGTTTGTTTTGGGTAGTACTGATTTTATTTTCAATTGTACAAACCAAAATAGTTCATTATTCATCATTATGTTATTTTCCATTAACCTATTTAGCAACCTATGGAATTCAAAAATTAATGGCGGGACAATACCAATGGAAAAAATGGTTTCATATTTTGTTTATTGTAATTAGTTCATTGTTAGGTATAGTTTTTTTATTAGTTGGTTGTGTTCCATTTTTAAAACCATGTGTTATTGCTAGTAATATTATTGCAGACAAATTTGCTGTTGAAAATTTAAAAGCTAATGTATACTGGAGTGGCTTCGAGTGGATAATTGGCTTAGCATTTTTAGCTTTGTCTTATTTTAGTTTATCGAAAATTAAATCAGGGAATTTTAAATTTATTTATCTATTATTCTTTGGTTCTTTGTTAACCGTTTATAGCTTAATTATGATTGTTGCTCCCAAGGTAGAACAGTATTCGCAACGTGCCGCTATTGAGTTTTATAAGCAATGTGCCAAACATCATTTTAATGTTGAAACAATTGGATTAAAAAGTTATGCCACTTTGTTTTATGGAGAACTAGAGCCTACGTTTAAAAATGATAGCTCCTTTAATAATTATGTTTTTCTTAAAAGAGATGAATTTGAATCGAGAAATATTAATGTTGAAATTTCTTATGGTTTAATTCGTTCACATTGGATGAAGGATGTAACAACTAATAAGCCATCTTGCTTTGTTGCTAAAATAACGGATGAGGAAGGTATAAAAAGAGATTGCCCTTTTCTAAAAGAATTATACAGGAAAAATGGGTTTATTTTTTACATCAAAGAAAATGATAAAAAGTAGGTTAGCGTTTGGATATTTTATTGCCGGTTCCTCTTTGTCTGTTACACTTAAAACGTTTCATTGTTTGATCTCGTAATTTACTATGTTTGGTTTTACGCGAAGTCATGCGTTTTCGCCACATTTTAAAACTTGACGGTAACGAGTTTTTTCTCATAAACTCAATTACATCCTTTTCCTTCAATCCAAACTGAAATTCAATAGCCTCAAAAGGAGTTCTGTCTTCCCAAGCCATTTCAATAATGCGGTTAATATCCCTTTCGGTAAATGGTAAAACTATTTTTTTATCTAAAATTTTGGCCTCTTGTATTTCTAAGTAAGCCATTGGCGAAGGAAGGTCGCTATAATAACACATTAAATTATTTGTAACCATACTATTCGTTTCTTTTTTGCTTGATCTTTTTTAATTTAAAAACCAAATGGAACCATTTAATATGCTTGCAAAACTTACCCATAATAAATAAGGTATTTGCAATAGTGCGGCAGTTTTATTGATTTCAAAATAAAGAATAATCATCATTACAATGCTTACCCAAATAAATATAATTTCGATAAAGGCAAGCCCTAATAATTGAAATTTAAAAAACAGAAAACTCCAGCAAAAATTTAAAAATAATTGAGTGTAAAAAATTATAATTGCTTTTTTTCTTAATTCAGTTTTTGGCGATTGAAGAATCATATAAAATGATATTCCCATTAAAATGTATAAACAAGTCCAAACCGGACCAAATAAATAGTTAGGAGGATTAAATGTTGGTTTTGTTAAATCTACATACCAAGTATCAATGCTGCTTGCAGTAGCTATGCCGCTAATGGCACCAATTAATAAGGGAATGGTAATGCAAAGTGTTAATTTTAGTATGTTTTTCATTTGTTTAAATTATCATATTTTTTTCAAACAACTTTCAGGAGTCATCTGTTTATTAATGTTATTGTAATTAGCTATTACATAAAAGCAATTTAAAAGTTTTATTTAAACGTTATTTTTCAATATATGCTAATTTGGCATTTGTTGATTCTGTATTTGGTTTAGCATAAGTTAATCTAGCCAATCGGTTTGTAGAATGATAACTATCAAGACCACTACATGTTATAGATTTTGCTTTCTCAATATCCAAAAAGCCATCTTCGCATAAGCAATTGTTTGGAAAATACACTTGATTAATTTGGCCAATCACTAAAACGGTATTATTAGTGGTAATATTTATTCGTTCTTTAAATTGTACACCTAATTGGATATGGCTTTCTTTTACAAAAGGTGCTTTAAAACCTAATTTATAATCGGCAGTTAATTGAGTAGCATCAAATTCGGAAATTTCTTTAGCATAACGTGCCGAGGTTTGATGAGCTTGTTGGTATATTTTTTCGTTGATATGGTTAATGGTATAAAATCCAGTTTCCATAATATTTGAAAGCGTATGTCGGTCAACCGAATCAGGTCTGGATATAAAACCTATATAAGGCGGATTTGCACCAATATGTATCAAGGAATTAAATATGGCTAAATTAGTTTGTTTTTCATGATTAGCTGTTCCAATAAGCGCTAAACTTTTAAAGCCAGATAATGAATTTACAAAAGCAGCTCTATAACGCTGTTCTAATCCCATTAAATCAACAAACGATAAATAACGTTGTGTAGTGTTTTCCATAGTTTAAACTTTTAAAGTAGACATTCCACCATCAACATGAAGTATTTGTCCAGTAATCCATGATGAATTAACGGATAATAAAAACTCTACCATATTAGCTAAATCATCTGCTGAACCTATACGTTTTAATGGATGACGATTATTACTTGCTTCTAATTTCTCGGGAGTATTTATTAACTTATCTGCCAAGGGAGTATTTGTTAAAGAAGGAGCTACGCAGTTAACTCTTATTTTAGGAGAAAACTCTGCCGCTAATGTTAGAATTATATGCTTGTATGCATTTAATTGCTCCAAGTACATTTAACTCAAAATCATTCTTATAGTCTTGCTGTTTAATTGCTCTAAATGGTTTTAAGCTGATGGAACCTGGGCAATATACTATTCCATCAATAGCGCCTTCTATTTTAGGTAACTCAGTGTCTGATAATATATCGTGAGTGTAATGCTGCGTGTGTATTAAATCGGTTGTAGTTCTTGAAATAGAAATTACTTGCTCATTTTGTGAAGTTAATTTTTGAGCGAGTGCTTTTCCTATGCCGGATGTTGCACCAATTATAAGAGTTGTTTTCATATTATTTAAACAAAAAAAATCTATTTTTGTTTAAGTCGAGTTTGTTTTAATTTTATATCATAAATTTGAAATACTATTTTTAGGACAAAGAGATAAGTTTATATAAGGGTTTCAAAATAATTAATATGATAATAGATTTAAGAAGCGATACAGTTACAAAGCCTACTAAAGCAATGTTAGAGATGATGTTTGATGCAGCAGTTGGCGATGATGTGTTTAATGAAGACCCAACGGTATTAGCGTTAGAGGATAAAGCAGCTAAATTGTTTGGTAAAGAAAATGCTTTGTTTTGCCCTAGCGGCACTATGACAAATCAAATTGCAATAAAGTGTCACACGCAACCGGGCGACGAATTAATTTGTGATGTAAATTCGCATATTTATAATTATGAAGGCGGCGGAATATCATCTAACTCTGGTGTACAAGCAAAATTGGTACAAGGTGATAGAGGTAGAATAACTGCCAAACATATTGAAGATAATATTAATGCCAATTACGACTGGCTCACTCGCACATCTTTAGTCTGTTTGGAAAATACTGTGAATAGAGCAGGAGGGAGCTTTTATGATTTAGAAACCATCAAACAAATTAAAATAGTTTGCGAAAAAAATAAGTTGCCATTGCATTTAGATGGCGCCCGTATTTTTAATGCCATTGTAGAAAATAATTATTCAACCGTTGATATAGGAAATCAATTTGATTCTATTTCTGTTTGTTTATCAAAAGGATTAGGCGCACCCATTGGTTCATTATTAATAGGAACACAACCTTTCATTAAAAAAGCACGTCGCGTGCGTAAAGTATTTGGAGGAGGAATGCGACAAGCTGGTTATCTAGCTGCAGCAGGTATTTATGCTATTGATAACAATATAAGTAGATTGAACCAAGATCACTTGCGCGCCAAAGAAATAGGTGTGGTTTTGAGTGCCTTGCCTTATGTAGAAAGTGTAATGCCTGTTGATACCAATATTGTTATTTTTAATTTAACAAATAAATATACGGCTGTTAGTTTTGAACAAGCATTAAAACCCCATAATATTAAGTTAGCCGCTTTTGGAAAACAAACCATTCGTTTTGTAACCCATTTAGATTTTACAGATGATATGCTAACAAAGGTAATTGAGGTTTTAAGAACATTGTAGTTATATTCAAATTAAATAGACTCTAAATCTTCATGAATTTAAAATTTCGGGAAAGTAATTAAAGTTGATTTACTTCTTTTTTTCTCTTTAGAAATTTCATAAACCAAAGATAGTTCGTGAGCTCCCCAAGTGTTTGATATTCCTAATTTAGAAATAGTAATATCATAGCTATATCCAACGCGTAAATTATATTTAGTTATATCAAATCCTATTAAAACAGCTAATGCTTCGCGGTTAGTATATTTTGCTGCATATTTTTTAAATGGTAAACCTCTGTACCATAATCCTATATTTATTGGTAAGTGATAATAATAAATTCCAATATCTAGTTGGTCGTATTTTTGTTCGTGCCGATAATTAAAAGTAGGAGAAATATAGCGATTAAGTTCATTGGTTTTTTTATCAATTATAAAACGATACCCACCATGCATGCTAATGCTTAAAGGTAATGGAGCATTACCACCTGTTAAACTACTATTTGGTTGGGTTAAATGTTTGGCACAAAATCCTAACCAATATTCGGTAGAATTTAAAAGTGCTCCTGCGGCAAAGTCTATAAAATTTAATTGTTTATAATTTTCAGCTTCAATAGATATGCCAGAGCCAGTAGTTATCTGATCATTAAATTTAAGTTTACCAAAATCTATACGTTTCATATTATAATTTATGTTTGCTCCCATTCTTACCTCTGTAAATTTGGTAACTTTAAAATTATAAGCGTAATTAATTCCAAATTGAGTATGTGTGAGCCCTGCTGTTCCTGCTTTATCCTGCATAAAGGTTATACCAATTCCACTATTTATTTTTAATAAATTACAATCATAACTTGCCATATAGGTTTGGTATGTTTTACTGATACCAGGCCATTGATTTCGGTAATTGGCAACAAAACGATGTTCATCAGTTAAACCTGTAAACGCTGGATTTAAATATAAAGGAGCTGCATAAAATTGCGTAAACTGAGCATCCTGCCCTTTCACAATAAATGAAAGTAGCATGCTGCAAAGCGTTAGATAAAAATATATAGTTCGTTTTTTAATAATTAGTTCTTTTTAGTTAATATTAAAATGAGTTCTGATTCTGTTTTTTCGTTTGCAATCGGTTCAATATCTAAAAACATGGTTTGAAATCCGTCTTCTTCAATAATCGCTTTGTAAGCATTTAAAGGATTAAGAATTAAAATAAATTTTCCTGTTTTTGAATTAGCATTAAAAATACCTGATACTTGATTACTTTCAGCATCTATTAAAGTTATTTTAGCTTTATTTACCGCATTATCAAAAATAACTTTCCCGGTTTTTACTTTTAAATCATTGTCGCCAAAACGCGTATCAACCCTATAAATATCCGATCCACCAAAAGTTTCTTCTTTTATTGAGGAATAATAACCATGTGTGCCACTGGCATTAATTACAAAGTAAATATCATTATTTACAGTATTAATTGGAAATCCTAAATTTTCGGGTAGTGAAAAAGTATTTGTTTCTATGTTTAAAACAGTTTTAAAAACATCATAGTCGCCCATTGTATTGTGTCCTTTTGAACTAAAGTAAAGTGTGTTTCCATCAGGATTTATAAACGGAGCGTCTTCATCTTTATCTGTGTTAATGGTCATCCCTAAATTCATTGGCATAGACCACTTTCCGTTAGGTAATTTTTTTATTCTATATAAATCTTTACCTCCAAAGCCACCTGGTTTGCTTGAACTAAAATAAATCATATTAGTATCCGAACCAAAACAAGCACTTGTTTCAATATATGGTGTGTTAACTTCCGATCCAAATTTTAAGGGAGTAGTCCATCCGTTAAAACTCATCCGGCTTAAGTATAAATCACCACTTTGCAAATCTTTAGATGTTCTGTATATTATCATTTGATTTCCATCATTACTCATCGCAACGCAAGCATCATGAGTATTTGTATTTATTGGCGAACCAATGTTTTTTGGAGAACACCATGTGTTGTTTTTATTTTTTTGGGAGATATAAACATCTTCATAATAGTTTCCATACAAATCTTTTAAATTACCAGTACTTCCTTCTCGGCGAGAGGTAAAATATAACATATTTTCGTCGGGTGATATTAATGGAACATATTCAGCATATTTTGTGTTAATGCTATCCCCTAAATTTTTGATAATAGAGCGGTGAGGTTGACTAATTAAATTAATTGCATTTGTACTACAACCAATATAGTATTCCACTTCTTGATCTGTAAAAGATCTTTTTTTTGCATCAATATTTTTGTAATTACTATAGCATTTAATGGCTTCCTCAAAATTAGATGTTAGATGATAGACCCTACCAAAATAAAATTGAACTTCTGGAGTTTTACTTGATTTTAGTTTGGTTAAATGTGATATGCAGGAATCCGTTACCTGATTTAATTTAATTCTACTTATAACTGAATTTAAATGAGACTTTTCATTGTTGGAATCAATAGTTAAAACTTTTCTATATAAGTTAATGGCATTTAAATAATCTTCCGATTCAAAAGCAAGATCTGCCAATTTCAAATCTTTAACGTACAATTTTGAACTTACAACATTTTGACCATAAAAATTTATCGTAAGCAAAATCAGCAGCAGTTGTATAATTGTTTTCTTCATTTTATCTTAATAAAAGTAAGTCACCTGTTTTATTTATTTTTTTACCTTCTAATGTTGTTGCATTAATTTTCCATACATAAACATCTTGGGTACATAATTTTCCTTTGTAGTAGCCGTCCCAGCCTATAGTGATATCATTTGATACAAATAATAATTCCCCCCAGCGCGAAAAAATAGTTAATTCATACTCATCCACATCTTTAATTACCGGATGAAATACATCGTTATTAATATCGTTATTTCCAAATACTCCGCCATTACTACCATTTAAATTTGGCGAAAAAGCATTTGGAATATCTATTGTACTTTCTAATTCAGCAACAATTTTTGTAGGTAAATTAAATGTATCTAAACATCCTTCAACATTTTTTGCAATTAAATAAATTTGATACTCACCCGCATTTTGATAAACATAAGAAGGACTAGTTTCTGTTGAGGTATTACCATCACCAAAATTCCAAAAATAATTGATTGCCCCGGTTGATAAATTGGTGCAATTTACTGCGTTAGTTGGCACATAAACCAATGTTGGATTTGCCTGAAACAAGGCTATAGGTTTAGCAAACACTTTAATGGTTTTTACTGAGGTGTCTCGGCAACCGTAATTATCAGTGCCTATCAATTCAACAGTAAATGTTTTAGTACTTACTGAGTTATTGTAAAATATATTTGAAGGATTGTTGTTATTGGATATATTCCCGTCTCCAAAATTCCATTGGTAAGTTGCAACTTTATTTATGTCAGGGAAATTTACTGTTAAGGCCGAACATCCGCTATCAGGAGTGGCAACAATTATAAATTCTGGCTCAGGATGCACGATGATTGGAACCGCAATTGTATCAGTACAATTATTAATAGAGGATACAATCAATTGAACAGTATTGGTAATATTGGCTGTAGTTGTATTTGTAAATGCTTGTGTAACATTCGTATTGGTTGATGTGCTTAATCCTAAATCCCAATTATATGAAGATGCTCCTTGTGATGTATTTGTAAAGGTTAATAATTTTGATGAACAACTTGGGGTATCTACGGTGAAGTTTGCTTTTGGATTAAATAAAACTAATAAAGCCTTTGTTATTGAATCTGCACAGCCATTTGCATTAATGGCCAATAGGGTAGTGTTATATAATTGATTAGTAATGTTACTTGCATTGGTATAGGTGTAATTAGTATTGAATGTAATACTTGTATTACCATCTCCATATTTCCATAAATACGAATTAGCAAATAAACTTGTATTCATCATTACTGTATTTAATGGAGAGCATGCGACAGTTTGTGTTACTATAAAATCAGCTATCGGTTTAGAGAAGACTTCAGGATATCCGAATATAGTATCTTTACAACCGTTTATACTTGTTGCAATTAGTTGAACGGTGTAAGTTTTATTAATCGCTGTTGTATTAGTAAAAGTGTGTGAAGGATTTGAAGTGTACTCTGTTGGACTTCCATCTCCAAAATCCCACTCATAAGTTACAACATCTACAACTGGAGGAAAATTTATACTTAATGGGGAACAACCACTACTTGGAAGCATAGTGAAATTAAAAACTGGTGTAGGATATATGGTAACCGTTAGTGAAGTACTATCTATACATCCATTTATACTGGTAGCAACTAATTGGGGAGTAAATGTTTGTGGCAATAAAGTAGTATTTGTATAAGAATGCAATATAGTTGATGACGAAGATGTACTAGATGTTAAATCTCCAAAATCCCAATTATAATTGGTAGCGCCAATAGAATTATTGCTAAATGTTAAATCAATTGGTGAACAGCCTGTAGTTGAATTAATATTGAATGATGCTGTAGGTTTCTCAAATACTGTAATGGTTGATGTATGAGTATCTGAACATCCAGTTGAGGCTATTGCTGTTAAATTAATAGTATAAATAATTGTTGCGGAAGTAGTATTTGTGAAAGTTTCAGTTGGGTTTGTTAGTATAGATATATTTCCATTGCCAAAAACCCAATTATATGAAATTGCGTTAGATGATGTATTATTAAAATTAACCGATACGGTTGGGCAACCAGTAGTAGGATTAAAATTAAAATCAGCAGTAGGTTTTATGTTCACAACAAAGTTTTGAATTACAGTATCTGTACATTCATTTGTACTGGCAATTAATTGAACGGTGTATGTATTTTGTGCAGTGTATGTATGTGTAGGGTTTTGTGCAGTTGCCGTGGCTGTTGGACTTGCGTCTCCAAAATCCCAATTCCAGGATAGGATTGGATCTCCAATAGCATGTGTGGAAGCATCATTAAATAATTGATTTGTTCCAACACAAGATGATGATGGCGTAAAGGCCGCTACCGGAATTTGATAAACGACTACAGGTAATGTTGTATAGTTTGTACAAGTATTCACTGCTGTAATAGTTAAGGAGGCTACAAAACTGCCCACCGTGTTATAGTTTTGTGATGGAGGAAATTGTCCGTTAAAAGTAATTGTATTACCAAAGTCCCAATTCCAAGCAACAGCATTTACTGATAAATCTGTAAAGTTGGCGCCAATTATAGTATTACAGCCCTTACTTTGACTAATCGCAAAATTGGCTGTTGGTCTCGGTAAAATTGTTATTACAACTTTATCAGTATCAGTACAGGCAGCTCCGCCACCTCCAATTAAAGCAATGACCGAAATTGTAAATGTCCCGGCTGTATTATACGTGAAAGTTTGATTACCGTAGGGCTTTGATACAAATCCTCCGCCAGTTCCAAAATTCCATTTATATGAGTAGCCAGTAACACTTGTGTTTGTAAATGTAACAGCTGTTCCCTCGCAAAGTTGACCAGTAGGGGCTAGCAATCCTGCAGTTGGAGGGTTAAAAATTGTTACGGATTGTACTTGAATGTCAACTCCACACAAATTACTATCTAGTAACTGAATGGTATATGTTCCAGCCGACGGGTAAGCAACTGTTAATGGAGTGCTTGGTGGCCAGGGCTGCCAATTAATTATAGAATCATAACCAAATCCCCAATAGTTTCCTAGGTTCCATTTTTCTTGTCGCTGAAAGGTGTTTCCCTGCGGAACGCAATTTCTATTGGTAGTGTTATTGAAATTAAAAATATTATCGGGCCAGCATTTTATAAATGCAGATGGTATTATTACGGCATCATCTTTATTATAAATTTGAATGGGATTAAAATTAGCAATGCTTGGTATGTTAGTGCAATAATTATCGGCAGTTAATGTAACAGTTGTTTCGCAATTTACAGTACCCGGAAGATAGTTATGAGAAACGGTTTGCCCTACATTTGAAAAATTAAAAGTTTGCACAGGCGAGCCATCTCCAAAATTCCAAGTAAAAATAGTAGTTTCAGAAACATCGGTACTTGAATTAGTAAATAATAATGTTTTTGGTGCGCAGGCAGTTGTCACTCCTCCAATAGGGATTTGTATGGACGCATTTACCGGCTTTTCCATTACTGCTATTCCGCTTAAAACGCAACCTTGTGATGGTATAGAAATTGTAATGACAAATGTATCTGGGGTGGCTGAATTGTAAATATGATTAATTAATGAGTTTGCCGTGTAAGTAGTTCCCACATCGTTAGATGTTCCATCACCCCAGTCGATAATATATGCTCCCCAGTTACTATTAGAAGCTACATTCATGTTGTATGTTCCAGAACCCTGACAATTAATGAAATAGGGATTTGTAACCAAATTACCTAAATAATCATATATTGAAGGGCATTGAGCAGTACCTAATTTTGTAATAATTAGGAATAAATATATATATATAGTGCGTTTAAGCATACATTTAAAAATAAAAACAGGTTCTATAAGCCGGGTTCTGTTTCGTTTACCAAAAGGCAAACGACTTTCATCATTTATCTATGCAGCCTACCCTCCCTAATATAACCGTAGTTATTGCCACGAGTCGCGGCAAAATTAGGGTTTACATGGCCTTACAACATAAGAGGTTTGTCCTATATAATTGTTACCAATTATACATGTGAGCTCTTACCTCACATTTTCACTATGACCCCATCACGCCAAGGCGTGATAAGGCTACTTGGTTTTCTGTGACACTATCTGTTATACTTTTATTCCTAAAAATATACCCACCCTTTCAAGTGGCAAATTACTCTGCGTTGCCCGGACTTTCCTCCCTTAAAATAAAGAGCGATGAAACAAACCTGTTTTTCATAAAAATACGAATAAATGCAACGTTTTTGCAATTTTTTATTTCAATTATTTTTATAGAATTAACAGTAAATAATATAACTTATAAAACAATGTAATTCAAAGGAAAAATTAACTAAAAGTGTTGTTATAAATGGTGAAATAAAAAATTTGCATAACTTGTTTATGACGAATAAAAACGACTAACTAGTTAGTGTTAATTTATAAAGACGAATTTAAGTGCATGATATATAGATGCAATCTTTGTTGGGATAACATATTTAAATATAACATTAAGCCGGCTTGAATTAGCAGACCAAGTCCAAATCCTTTCCAAAAAATTTGTGCGGATTTATAAAATACAATAAATAAAATAACTCCTATTGATATTAAAAATATCTCAATAAATTTATAGATGGTACAGTTTTTTAAAACAAGTTCCATTCTATGTAATTCTTGAGTTTGTAGTAGTTGAGATTTATTTTTTAACATGTGCTCAACTTGTGCAATTTCATGTACTGAATTATTAAAAAAAAATGTACCAACTGATAGTTCCATAATTCCTATAGCAAGCAAAGGAATGGCCATGCCTTTAAAAAAAGAGTATTTAATTAATAATAAAAATATAAGTGCCAGTGCAATGGTAATTATACCAATAATAATAAAGAATAAATTTTCAATTTTTTCTTCAGTAAAATAAGTGGTTACATAATCCGCATGCATACTCGTTGTGTTTTGATTATAAAAGTATAAAAATCTGTGAATTAACATGTTTTAAATTGGTATCTTT
Source organism: Bacteroidia bacterium (assembly GCA_044374335.1). GTDB lineage: Bacteria > Bacteroidota > Bacteroidia > B-17B0 > Aurantibacillaceae > UBA4416. The sequence continues at coordinate 14,194 of JBILOV010000017.1, forward strand.
ACCAGCATAATGAAAACAAAAACTCAAAAGAAAAACAGTGTTAATGTAGTAACATTGGGCTGTAGTAAAAACATAGTTGATAGCGAAGTGTTAATGGGCCAACTGAAGGCTAATAACTTTAATGTTGAGCATGAAAGCGAAAATGATAACCATAATATTGTTATCATTAATACATGTGGTTTTGTTGAAAATGCTAAGCAAGAAAGTATAGACACTATTTTGCGCTATGTAGAAGCTAAAAAAGAAGGAAGTATTGATAAATTGTATGTTACTGGTTGCTTAAGCGAGCGCTATAAAGGTGATTTAGAAAAAGAAATTCCTGATGTGGATGCTTATTTTGGAACCCGCGAATTACCTAAAATATTAAAAACGTTAAAAGCAGATTATAAAAAAGAATTAGTTGGAGAGCGTTTATTAACCACGCCTAACCATTTTGCTTATTTTAAAATTAGCGAAGGTTGCGACAGACCTTGTAGTTTTTGCGCCATTCCCTTAATGCGTGGCAAACATATTTCTGAACCAATAGAAACATTAGTAAGCAGAGCAAAATTATTAGCAAGTAAAGGAACAAGAGAATTACTGTTAATTGCGCAAGATTTAACCTACTACGGATTAGATATTTATAAAAAACGTGAATTAGCAAATTTAGTGTATCAATTAAGTGATGTGGAAGGGATTGACTGGATTCGCCTACATTATGCATTCCCTAGTGGTTTCCCGATGGATGTGTTAGATGTAATGAATAAGCGAAGTAATGTTTGTAATTATTTAGATATGCCTTTGCAGCACATTACCGATAATATGCTTACAAGTATGCGTCGTGGTATTACTAAACAAAAAACAATTGATACTGTAAATCAAATTAGAGATAAAGTACCTGGTATTGCTATTCGTACCACCTTAATTGCAGGTTATCCAGGCGAAACACAAAAAGATCATGAAGAAATGTTGCAATGGGTTTCTGATACTAAATTTGAACGTTTAGGGATTTTTACTTATTCTCATGAAGAAAACACACATGCTCATTTGTTAAAGGATGACGTGAAGGAAAAAGTGAAAAAAGATCGTGCTGATGCAGTGATGAAAGTTCAACAAGAAATTTCATATAGTTTAAATCAGGAAAAAATAGGTAAAACTTATAAAGTATTATTTGATAGAAAAGAGAATGATTATTTTGTTGGACGGACAGAGTTTGATAGTCCGGATGTTGATAATGAAGTTTTAGTAAAAGCTACTGATACAAATTATGTACGAATTGGAGATTTTGCAAACGTGAAAATAAATGATGCCAGCGATTTTGATTTGTATGGTGATTTGATTTAGTGGTTTATTTTTAATTAAGAGTCTGATTAAAATTTGACTAATAATTCTTTTGTGTTTTTTTTGACAGAAATTAGTTTGTTTTTCGATTTAGCAACATTGAATCTCAACAAGAGTTATTTATTTCCATTAGAATAAAATCATTACATTTTATTCAGAATATTTAATAGCAAGTATTTAAATTTTTGAGAAAAGTATATAAATAAAAAAATCCCTCCAATATAAATTGAAGGGATTTTTTTTATAATTAATTAAGTGCAATTAGTTATTGATACTAATTTTTTTATCTAATTCTTCAATATAAGCTTTAAAGCGTTTATCAGTATCCATTAAATTGTTTACTGTGCGGCAAGCGTGTAAAACAGTTGCGTGATCTTTGCCACCACAATGCATTCCAATGGTTGCTAAAGAAGATTTAGTCATACACTTAGCAAAATACATAGCTATTTGACGAGCTTGAACAACTTCACGTTTGCGGGTTTTAGATTTCATTAAATCAATATTTAAATCAAAATAATCGCAAACCACTTTTTGTATGTAATCAATAGAAACTTCACGAGCAGTTGATTTAACAAACTTGTCAATCATTTGCTTAGCTAATTCTAAAGTAATTACTTTTTTGTTTAATGAAGATTGAGCTAATAATGAAATTAGAGCACCTTCTAATTCACGTACGTTTGAAGTAATGCTATATGCTAAATATTCGCACACTTCTTTTGGTAATTGAATTCCTTCGTTGTAAACTTTTTTCTCTAAAATAGCGATACGAGTTTCTAAACCTGGCGTTTGTAAATCAGCACTTAAGCCCCATTTGAAACGAGATAATAAACGCTGCTCAATTCCTTGCATTTCAACAGGCGCTCTATCAGCAGTTAAGATGATTTGTTTACCTAATTGGTGTAAGTGATTGAAAATATGGAAGAATACATCTTGCGTTTTTTCTTTTCCTGCTAAATATTGTATATCGTCAATAATCAACGTATCAATCATTTGGTAAAAATGAACGAAATCATTTTGGTTATTGTTTTTGATGGAATCAATAAATTGAGAAATAAATTTTTCTGATTGAACGTAAAGAACCGTTTTGTTTGGGAAGTTCTTTTTGATATCAATGCCGATAGCTTGTGCTAAGTGAGTTTTGCCTAAACCAACACCACCATATAATAATAATGGGTTAAAGGCAGTGCCTCCTGGTTTTTGCGAAACAGCATAACCTGCAGAGCGCGCTAAACGGTTACAATCACCTTCAACAAAATTATCAAAACAATAGTTAGGATTTAATTGAGATTCAACAGAAACTTTTTTAAGACCTGGAATAATAAATGGATTTCTAATTGCTCCGTTACTAACATCAATCGGCATTGAAACTGGATTGTTTCTTAAGTTGGTGTTAATGTTTGGCACTTTTAGCATAACTGCTTTTTCTGATTTACCAGTTCCGTTATCCATAACGATACTGTATTCAATTCTTCCTTCAGCACCTAGTTCTTTACGAATTACTTTTTTAATGATTGTGATGTAATGTTCTTCTAACCATTCGTAAAAAAATTGAGATGGCACTTGGATGTTTAATACGTTGTCTTGAATTTTTATTGCTTTGATTGGTTCGAACCAAGTAGCAAAATTTTGAGGGCTTACATTATCCTGAATTACTCTTAAGCAATTCTTCCACACGGTTTCAGCTGTCTTTTCCTTCATAGTATTAAATAAGTTATTAAAAATATAGTGTTTAGTGTTATTAACAATTCCGAGTTTGTAAATATATACTGATTATTTAATCTCGCAAGAAAAAAATCGATAATTAATTTAAATAAATTTTCGTTTTGGACTTGTTTTTTTAGATTTTTCTATTATTTGAATTATGTGAAATTTTTTTCTTATCATGTGAAAAAAACACATCTAATTTTCCTAACCAAATCCCTGCCCAACCAACTTGAGTTACATAAATATCCTTGCCAGCTCTATTTGCTAATTTTACTGGATGTTCAAGAAAAGTATGTGAATGGCCACCTATAATTAAATCAATATGTTCTGTCTGTGGCGCCATGCTCATATCGCTCAGTTTTTTATCATTGTATGAAAATCCTAAATGCGACAGGGCAATCACATAATCGCAGTCTAAATCCATCTTCAATAATTTAGCCGTTGCATTGGCAATTGGAAGCGGATCTTGATAAATGGTTTCTTTGTACGTTTTTTTATCAACTAAACCTTCGAGTTCAATTCCATAACCTAGTACACCAATTTTAATACCTTGTTTATTAAATATTTTGTACGGGATAATTTTATTGTGCAAACTAGTATTTGAAAAATCATAGTTACAATTAATAAAAGCAAAATTAGCATGTGGCATTTGTTTTGAAATATTATCAATTCCTAAATCAAAATCATGGTTCCCAATAGTTGTGGCATCATATCCCATCATGCTCATTAACTTATACTCTAATTCGCCACCATATAAATTAAAATACGGAGTACCCTGAAAAATATCACCGGCATCTAACAATAAAATAGTATCGTTTTCTTTTTTCAATTCATCTATCACAGCAGCTCGCTTTGCAAAACCACCTTTGTTTGCATATTTCGGGTCGTTGTCAGGAAAAGGCTCAATACGACTATGAATATCATTTGTGTATAAAATAGTTAATCGAGATAAATCTTTGCTTTTTAAAACTTCCTTAGATAATGCAGGTAAGCCAGCTAAAACGGCTGATGTTCCTACAAAATATTTTAAAAAATCTCGTCTATTTTGATAATTGAATTCGGCCATCGAGTTTTGGTTTTATAGTTTGATTTAATTTTGTTACGTCATTACAATATTCTATAATCATATTTCTTAAAAGTATATTCAAATTTTTTCTATCTAAAGCATCTTTAAAAAAAATATAGCTATCACCTCCATTAGCTAAATAGTCGGATGTTACCACCCAGTAATCTTTGGTTTCGTCAAATGGTTTTCCATTAACAAAAATATCAGTTGGGGTTGAACCTTTCATTATTAATCGCATTCCACCAATAGGAATGCCACCTTTTTCTACAATTTTAAAACACATATCTTTAAACTGAGCACCACTTAATTTTAATAAAACAACTTCGTTATCAAAGGGCATTAATTCAAACACATTACCGATGGTTATATCACCTTTTGGTAAAGAGTTACGCAAACCACCTTTATTAAAAATTGCAACATCTAACATAGATGAATCTTTACCCAACAGTTTTTTTGTTTCGTAAATAACGGCATCACAAAAAAAGTTGCCTAATGTGCTCTCCACATCTGCTTTTACTAAAGCGTCTTCGCTTTTTGCAACTACAGCTTGCATTTGCTCGTCATGTGTTTTTTTATATGGCAACATAACTTTATAAATTGAACTATCAATTTTTGAATCATTAATTACAACATGAGATTCTGAAATTTTAGTAATGGTTGTTTTATGTGAACATCCGAATAAACTAATGAGTGCTGAAAAAAAAGTTACTTTTATTAGAAATTGCATAAACAGAAAGCTAAATTAGATGTCTTAAATATAGTATATTATTTGTATGATTAAAACAGAAACAACGTTAAGAGTGCGTTACGGAGAAACTGATCAAATGGGCTTTGTGTATTACGGCGTGTACGCTCAATATTATGAAGTTGGTAGGGTAGAGGCCATGCGAAGTTTAGGTTTTAGTTATAAAGAAATGGAAGAAAGTGGTGTATTAATGCCTGTTATAAATTTGACCATCAATTATAAAAAACCAGCTTTATACGATGATGAAGTGCGCATTGTAACTACCGTAAAAGAAATGCCGGGAGTACGAATTACATTTCATTACGAATGCTATAATCAAAAAGATGTTTTGTTAAACACAGGCTCGGTTACGCTTGTATTTATTGATAAACAAAAAAATAAACCCATGCAACCACCTCAATGGTTTATGGATGGTTTTATGAAGAGATTTGAAATTTAGTTTTT
>JBILOV010000193.1:0-4622 GCA_044374335.1 Bacteroidia bacterium
TATTGGGATATGTTTTTTTGAAATATTCTAAGTCTGCTTCTGATACAGATAAAATACAATCAGCGTTAGTAATTTGTTTTTCGAAACGCTTTAACTTAAAAGCTTCTATCTTTAAATACATTTTTTTTAAAAATAAATTTTCACCTTTTGCTAATTCCAAAAAATAATCATGTTCAATATTACTGTGTCTGAATAGTTTTTTTCTGTTTTTAAAATTAGGATCATTTAATAAATAACAAGTATGTAATACTTCAAATAAAATGGGATAATTATCTTTTAATAAATTTTGTTTTAAATCTTTATCACTTCGTGACTTAACATTATAAGGCAAAAACGATAAGTGATTAATAAAAGAGGTATTACGTTTGTAGTAATAGACTTTTTCGCAAATCTTTTCTAATTCAGGAGAACTTTTTCTGCCACCATATTCAAAGCAATGTAAAATGATTTTAACGCCTTGCGCATTCAAACATCTGATTTTATGAAACACATCAATAGCACCGCCATAATTAGCAGGGTAGGGAATATCAAAAGAAACAATATGTAAATGGACTTGCATTAAAGCAAATATAATCTAAAAATTGAACTGTAGCACTAAACTAGGAATGGTAAGTTAGCCTTCTCATAATAGTATTATTAAGTTAATTATACTACTATGATACAAGCTTAATGTTAATTTTTATAATTTTCGTATGAGTGTGTTATTAAAGTTTTTAGTTTTTTATATTAACACAATAATTGATGTACTTATATTATTTAACTACTGACACTCGTATTCCTTTGCTATGACTTGTAAATTCAGGAGCATACATACATTGAATAGTAGTAAGACCGTTACTAAAATCGCCGAAATGATTTACTTGCAAAGGATATTCAAATACATAAGTTCCTTTATTTAAGTAGGCGAAGAAAAAATTTGTAGCGGCATCTCGTGTGCTTTCGTAATAACTTAAACCATCTTGATATTTATAACCACTCATAACGTTTGTTGGTTCAAATCCCGAAGCACGCATATCTTTCATATGCACATAACTCATATCTCTGTCAACACGTAATTCAATTCTTACTGTTATTTTATCACCTAATTTTAACTTAGTAGTTGAATTAATTGGTTCTATTACCATGCCACTAGCTGTATTTTTTTGAAGAAATAATTGTTTGTTTATTTTTAAAGGTGTTTCGTGCGGTGTTATTTTATCTAACTGCTCAAAGTATTGCCAGTACATAGCGCCATAACTTACTCCAACATCTTTTTTCTCCACTTTAATTTTGCCCATCGTTGCAGGTTTAATATCCGAACCATTCCACACTTTTTTAAAGTAACCAGTTCCCGGTTCTGCATTTAATGTTTTATCTGTTTTAGGATCTAATTTTATTTCGCCAACTGTAATTTCTACATTAGGTTCAGTTGCTAACCAATCTGTTCCTTTTAATAATAGGGCATACACAGCATCTGTTGTTGATCGGGTTGTACCCCAATGTTGCGTTTGCTTACTTTTTACAAGCCATGTTTTTAAATCATCTACTGATTTTGTATCGTTATTAATTTCATCAAAGGCTTCAATCATTAAGGCTTGCATTTCTATAGGAGCTTCGTACCATGAGTAGCCATATTTTCCTTTCCAATACATTCCCATTTCTTCGCTATTAATACTATTTTCTTTCAACGATTTTAAAATATCTTTTGGCGTTTTCTTATCATCAAATCTAAATAGGTTAAGTGCAATCATTCCTTGCATATATCGGTTGTTTTTTAACCAGTATTTTTGTTCTTGTTTTTTATAATAATCAAAGTATTCTTTATGGTTATTTTTTATAGAAATATCTTTAAAATAACTCCGCAAATATAAATATTGAATAGCCATATAACTTAAATGGTTTTCTGTTTTATATTTTGGATAGTGTTTTTTTGTCCATTTAAATTCTTCATACATTCTATTATCACAATACTCAACAGCTTTAGTTATCATTTCCCACACTTCACTATTTTCTTTTACTTTTATCACAGCTAGTTTGTCTAAGTGTCCAAAACCTGTAACAATATGTTGCGTGATATACCAATCATCTGGGCCACCATCAAACCAAACAAAACCACCATTAGAAGATTGTTTTTTTAGTAATTTTTTAAAGGCTTGTGTTTTTTCATTGCCCATTTTATTTAAATCAAATAATAAACCAATACGTTTTTTATTTTCGCTTTCATTTTTTGATTGTAACACCCAAGGTGTTTCTTCTAACACAACTGCTTTTAATTCCTGATTTTTTTCAAGGTTAGATAAAAACGCATCAGGAGTTGCACTTTTCCATGCATCAAATATGGCTTTTATTTTGGGTTTAGAATTTACAACATAAGTAGCTAAACTATTAGCATAATATCTAGAAAAAGTTTGTTCAGAGCATTCGTAGGGATATTCCATTAAATAGGGAATTGCCTGAACTGCATACCATGCTGGGTTAGCTGTAAATTCTAATGTATAGGAATGATTTTTTAAGGTGTTAGAATTATTATTTTGATTGGTAAACTTGGTAAAATTAAATTCTTTAGTTTGCAAACTTCTTATTGGCATTGGCATACTCTCGGTAACTAACATACGATTAGTTAAAACTGGAATTGCCATTTCTTCGCCATCCGAAAAATTATTGGCTTTAGCTACTACTTTATATTTAATAGCGGAGTATCCTTCAGGTATTTTTAAATTCCATTCAATAGAAGTACTTAATCCTTTTTTTACACTAAAGATTCTGCTTCCATTTTTATCTTCAATTACATTAGTAGAAATTTCTTTTTCAGTTAATGCATCATATAATTTTAATTCGGCATTTCCTGTTAAATCAGTTTCTGATAAATTAGATACTTTACTAATAAATGTAATGTTATCGCCTTCTCTAAAAAAGCGCGGAGCATTCGGTTGCACCATTAATTCTTTTTGCGTAATCACTTCTTTTTCAAATTGCCCGTATTTTAAATCCTTGGTATGAGCAAAGCCCATTAATTTCCATTTGGTTAAGCTTTCGGGAACTGTAAATTTAATAACGACTTCGCCCTTTTCGTTGGTTTGTAATTGAGGGAAAAAGAAAGCAGTTTCATTAAAATTACTTCTTGCTTTTATGGCCGATAAATCAACTGATTTAGAACGATTGTTTTGTGACTTAGTTTCTCCACTTTGATCATTTACTCCATCGGTTGATGCTGTAGTAATGGTGTTGGCATTTTTAAAATCTCCATCTTTATCTTCTAATATTTTTTCACTTTTTGCTTTAGCAGCCATTCCATTTGGTGCAGCACTTTTTGTTTGACTAAGAGACACTTCATCTAATCTATTGTTCAATGCATCTTCTGACACATAGCCTTTAAGCATGCCACTTTCTTCAAATCTATAATTATTATAAAACGCTAGTCCAAAATAATTTAAGTTATCATATTGTCTATATGGTACCGTGCGGTAATTGTTAGGCACATCATTTAACTCTGTTGAATTTGCTGTTCTTGCAATACTGGAAGTCCAGTTTAAGCGAGCATAATAACTTTGATAAATATTAAAATGCCAGTTATTAGGTTTAAAAGCATCAAGCGAAGCATCGTACATACTTGCTACCATTTCTGCCGCAGCTTTTTCTCCTTTTTTATCTTTTAAAATCAATTTCCATTCTTCTGCTTGTCCTGGCAATAATTTATTTCTAAATGTTTCAAATTGGATGTCTAGTTCTTTATTGGTGAATGGAACTGTTATAATATTATTATGCTGATAAAATCGATTGTGTTTTATAAATGATGTATGAAATGCAAAATTTCCTCTATGGATTTCTTCTACCAAAATGTCATTTGTTTTCATTGAAGCCATTTGGATTTTACTTGCCGCAGACTTAGCGTCATGCTCAATTTCAAATAAATAAGAAATATTTTTATAAGCTGAGGCTAACATAAAACTAACTTTTTCCCCAGGCTCAGCTTTTGTTTTTGGAAAGTAAAACCAATCGGCAACTTGTTCAGGTATGTCATTATTATTTTTATTAAAAACAGTAATGTACTCAAAAGCCTTAATTTCCTCTCCAAACTTATCTTTACAATTAGCCTCAATAATATATACCCCAGGTGCAAATGTTTTTAACTCACTTGATAAATCATATTCTATTTTTGTTCCTGTGTCAAATGTTTTGTCTACAACTTTTTTTTCTTTTTCCCATTTGTATTTATTGGTTTCATCGGCATACAAATCATTTGGGAAGATTTTATAATAATCCTCTTTGCTTAATATTTGCCTGTCAGGTTGCGCCCATAGACGATTTCTGAATACTTTTTGTGGTTGTTTTAGTTTGTAAATTGCAAAATTTCCTTTAGTAGATTCTGATACGCCGTTTAAGTTTGTTGTATTAATCTGAATTGGTTTTGATTTATTAACCTCAATAATATCATCACTTAAAATCGACAATTGTAAAGCTTGATATCCCACTTTAATGTAGGTATCGGTGCTATGAGTTTCTCCGTTAATATCGGTTACGTCGGCACTTACTTTATAATTATATGTAGCAAAACTTGTTTTTGAAACAGACTCATCGGGCAATGCTTTAAACTTAACTATATAAGCTCCTGTGTCGTTAGTTAATGTTTCTCCACTGGTTAT
>JBILOV010000067.1:0-9741 GCA_044374335.1 Bacteroidia bacterium
TTTATTATTATCAAATGGAAGAGCAGGCTTGCTTGATTTAAATTTAAATCAACAACAAAAAGTATTGAGTAGTGGTGGTTTTGCTTATGTATTAAAGGATTATTCAACTCATATATTATTTGCAGAACCAAAAGAAGGCCAAACATTAGAGGAAGCAGAAAAGCTTTTATTAGAGCAATTAGAATTACTTAAAAAAGGCGAATTCCCTGATTGGTTAATGAGTGCTGTTATAACTGATTTAAAGTTGCAAAAAACAAAAGAATTAGAAAATAATCAATCTCGTGCTTCGGCTTTTGTTGATGCTTTTGTAAATGATACCAAATGGCAAAACTATGTAAATATGGTAGAGCGTTTATCTAAAATTACAAAGCAAGAAGTGATGGATTTTGTAAAAACAAATTATAGTAATACTAATTATGTAGTTGCATATAAACGAGTAGGTGAGGATAAAAATATTCAAAAAGTCGAAAAACCACAAATTACACCGGTAGCAGTTAATAGGGATGATCAATCTCCTTTTGTGAAAAATATTTTAACTGCTAAAACAGCAGATATGCAACCTAAATTCATTGATTATGAAAAGGATGTGATGAAGACTAGCATGAAAGGAAACATACCATTGCTATACAGTCAAAACACCGAAAATCAATTGTTTGATTTGTATTATGCATTTGATATGGGAACTAATAACGATAAATTGTTGCCAGTAGCCATTGATTATATTCCTTACTTGGGAACTAGTAAAATGACACCTGCTGAGGTGCAACAGGAATTATATAAGTTAGGTTGTTCTTTTAATGTGTTTAATTCCGAAAATCAAACATGGGTTAGTTTAACTGGACTTAATGAAAATTTTGAAAAGGCAACACGTTTATTTGAAGGTTTATTTGTTGATCCAAAAATTGATGAAGAAACACTTAAAAATTTAGTTTCAGATATCTTAAAAAAGAGAAGCGATGCAAAGCAGGAAAAACGAACTATCTTACAAAAAATGATGGTAAACTTCGCTAAGTTTGGATCTTCAAATCCGGCTACTAATATTTTATCTGAAGAAGAATTAAATAAACTTCAGCCGGAGCAAATAGCAGGTTTAATAAAATCATTAATGTCCTATAAGCATAAAATTTTGTATTACGGGCCTAAGTTAGTTTCAGATATAAAAGAAAGCTTAAATGCAAGTCATGTAGTTCCTGCAGCTGGATTAAAGCCAGTTCCAGCAGAAGCTATTTTTGCAAATCAAGTTTTTAATAATACAGTTTATGTTGTTGATTATGATATGAAACAAGCTGAGATTGTTATTTTAACAGAAGGGGATAAGTATGATGCAAAAAATATTCCTTTAATTAATATGTACAATGAATATTTTGGAGGAGGAATGAGTTCAGTTGTTTTTCAGGATCTAAGAGAATCAAAAGCATTGGCTTATTCTTGTTACTCAACTTACAGAGCACCAAGAGATCCTAAATTGCCTTTTTATAATTTTTCATATATTGGATCCCAGGCTGATAAGTTACCAGAAGCAATGGCAGGGATGATGAATTTATTAAATGATGTTCCGAAGTCTGATATTGCATTTGGAGCAGCTAAAGAGGCAATTTTACAGAGTATTAAAACCGAGCGTATTAATAAAGCGGATATCTTATTTAATTATTTAGAAGCAGAAAAATTTGGATTAAAAGTAGATATTAGAAAAGATGTTTACTCAAAAGTTGCAACGATGACCTATGATGATATTAAAAAATTTCAGGATGCAAAAATCAAAAACAAGCCAGCCGCAATTTTAATTTTAGGAAAAAAAGAAATGTTAGATATTAAAACATTAGAAAAATATGGTACTGTGAATTACTTGACGTTGAAAGACGTGTTTGGGTATTGATATGAATTTCTAATAGAACGCAGATAATACACATTGGTTATGATTTAAAATGATTTTTAATTATATCAAAATAAAAAAGAGCAGCTAATTTGAGCTGCTCTTTTTTTTAATCAGTTTAAATCTTTTTAATCCGCGTCATCCGTGTTCCAATAAAACTAAATAATTAATCCTTAAATAATGGATATTTACTCATCATCGTATTAATTTTTGTTTTTAGTTTTGCTAATTCTTTAGGCTTATCTTTATTTTTTAAAGCAGCATCAATAAATTCAACCACCTTTAAACAATCTTTCTCTTTTAAGCCACGGCTAGTAATAGCAGGAGTTCCAATACGAATTCCCGAAGTAACAAATGGAGATTTGTCATCAAAAGGTACCATGTTTTTATTTACAGTAATATCTGCTTCGCCTAATGTTTTTTCAGCTTCTTTACCAGTTAAGTTTTTGCTTCGTAGGTCAATTAACATACAGTGATTATCAGTTCCGCCTGAAATAATTTTATATCCTTTTTCAATTAAGGCTTTTGCCATTGTTTGTGCATTTTTAATAACCTGCACACAATACAACATATATTCATCACTTAAACATTCACCATAAGCTACTGCTTTAGCTGCAATTACGTGCTCTAAAGGCCCGCCTTGTGTTCCTGGAAACACTCCCATATCTAAGCAAGCACTCATCATTTTTAATTCTCCTTTAAGGGTTTTTTCGCCCATTGGATTTTCAAAATCTTTACCCATCATAATCATTCCACCCCTTGGTCCACGTAATGTTTTGTGAGTTGTAGTTGTTACAATATGACAGTGAGGTAATGGGTCATTTAAAATACCTTTTGCAATTAATCCTGATGGATGAGAAATATCTGCCAATAATAAAGCACCAACGCTATCGGCTATTTTGCGTAAACGCATGTAATCCCAATCACGAGAATAGGCAGATGCTCCGCAAATTAACATTTTTGGCTTTTCTTTTTTAGCAGTAGCTTCTACTTTATCATAATTTACTAAACCTGTTTTTTCATCAACTCCATAAAAAGTGGCACGGTATAATTTACCTGAAAAATTTACAGGTGATCCGTGTGTTAAATGTCCGCCGTGCGATAAATCAAATCCTAAAATTGTGTCACCCGGTTTTAAGCACGCTAGCATAACTGCTGCATTGGCTTGCGCTCCTGAGTGTGGTTGAACGTTAACCCAAGCTGCACCAAATAATTCTTTAGCTCTGTCAATAGCCAATTGTTCTATTTTATCAACCACTTCGCAACCACCATAGTAACGTTTATTAGGAAGTCCTTCTGCATATTTATTGGTTAATACGCTTCCCATTGCCTTCATTACCTGATCGCTTACGTAATTTTCGCTGGCTATTAATTCAATTCCACGCGTTTGACGTTCTTTTTCTTCTTTAATTAATTTAAAAATAGCGGTGTCTTTTTTCATGTTAAATAGTATTATAGTTGAGGTTGAAATTTAGTATAGAGTTTACTGGATGCAATTATAAAAAATGTAACTAAAGGAGATTGCGCAATACCCATTAGCCAGCGGCTAAAGGCGTATCCATCTCCTCCAAATTGGTTATTTATTAAATAATTGTATGTCATTGAAATACCAGACAAAACTAACAATAATGCATATATGTATACAACCCAAAGTGCATTTTTTTTATGAAGACAGATTAGTTTAATGGCAAAAAAAGAGGTTAAAAAATATGCTAAAAAATAGAGGACGGTTAAAGGATATTTGAGATAGTAGAGTGTTGTGTAATCTAAATCATTAAATAACCCTAAACTATTTGGTAGAGTGTAGCCTACATTTTTATAATACAACGTGAAAAGTTGATTGTTGATATTCACAAATAAAAACTCCCTGCTAAAACCTAAAACAGCAAAGATGGCAATAAACACAAGATATTTAAGGTTAATTTTCATTGATTTTTATTAATGAAAATTTATTTACCCATAACATCCATAGGCCAAACACGGCGCTATAGGCTAAAAAGGTAAAAGTATAGGTGTGATTAAAATTTAAATAGTGTGGGTAATAATGGGCAATGATTACTAATGCTATTATTCTTAAAATATTAATTAAATGAACAATTGCTATTCCAAAGGGGATATACCATAATTTATTTTTAATGTTTCCTGGGTAAGCGATAACAAAAATGGCAAACAAAAACATTAAGGTAATGCCGTTGCATGGTCCGCCAATCCATACTCCGTTTGAGCCATCAATTCCAAATACCTGAAAATCGTTTACTTCTTTACTTGCAAAGGTTTTATAACCTAACAAATCAAAAATCCATTTACAAAGATTGATGATTTCTCTTATAAATAATTGATCTCCTTTTGTATTTCTTTTAATCATAAATTCATATAAAAAGTAGCAAAGCCCATATAACAGGGAAGCTTTTAATATGAAAAATTGAAATTTGTTATTTTTTAGTTTCTGAAACATAAGTAAAAAACCCCCCGCGATTTGGCGGAGGGTTGGAAATTATAAAGATTTTTTCTCTTTTTGATTTATGAAGAGCTTTTTACCACCGTATAAAGCACCTGCTGCAATAAGTAAGGATATTCCACCATCAATAGGAATACAAGGTGGCGGCCAACAACCAGGTTCATCTGTTGGTGGAGGAGGTGGTGGTGGCAAAGCTATTGAAACTGTTGTAATCCCTAAAATAAAAATTAATAGGTAAAAATATTTTTTGTTCATTGTTTGAATATAATCGATTGTAAATATATAAATAAATAAGCCTACAAACAATTTGTATACAAGAATCATGTCAATTTATTATATTTGTAATGAATTATAAAGATTCTGTGGAACAAAAAAAAAATAGCTCCCCTATACAAATCAATGACTTTAAACTCATTTGGAAAATAATTGCAAAAAACTGGTTCATTCCATTTTTAATAGTTCCCGTATTTTATCTTATTGGGTATTTTTATGTCTACAAAATAGAGAATGTTTATCAAGCATCAGTTGAATTACTAAAATCAAACGATGCTTTTTATAAAGGTTCTGTAATTTCTGACAACAGTTTTTATGGTTCATCAAGATCCTTTGTTGATAATTCCAATGAAATTCGGATTATTACTTCTTATGATATCATGAAAGAGACGGTTGATAAATTGCAACATCAATTGGAGGTTTCTTATTTTTTAGTTGGTAGGGTTAGAACTACTGAGCAATTTAGCGGATCGCCATTTAATGTTTTAATTAGTAATATAAATCCGATTTTATATGAAAAGAAGTTTGATTTTAAAATACTAAACTACGATGAATACGAATTAAAATATCTGAGTAATGGGGTAGAAACAAAAAAAACAGGGAAGTTTAACGAGAGTTTAATTGATGTAGATTTTAATATTCAAATCAACAGAGAACATAGTTTTGTTAGAAATTCGACTGAACAATTATCTAAGTTAGATTATCAAATAGTAATTCATGATTTGAATAATTTGGTTAAGAATTTTAAACAAGTATTAAAAGTTGATAATCCAGATTATACAAATGTATTGGTGTTAACCATGGATGATATTATTCCTCAACGGGCTATTTTAATCTTAGATACCTTATCTCAAGTATACATAAATAAATCAGTGAATGCTCGTTTTGACATTAATGAACGAACAATCAGTTATATTAATAAACAATTAGAAGATGTGAGTGGCTCTTTAAATGAAATTGAAGATACTATGCAATTGTACAAGCAAGCTCATAATATTTTGGATTTGGATTGGGAACGAGAAGATTTTTTTAAAAAATTAGCCATTTTTGATGGTAGAAAGTCTGGTCTGAATTTAAAAATTGATGCTATTAATGATTTGGAAAAATACATAATTGAAGACAAGGATCCCGAATTTTTGCCTCCAAGTATTTATATAATAGATGGCGATGAATTTTTAACTTCATCTGTTGAAAAATTATATTCTTACCAAATTGACTTAAATACTCAATTAGGTTTTTCAAAAGAAATCAATCCTCGTATTGTTGAGATTAGGGAGAGTATTAAAAAATTAAAACAAAATATTTTAGTATATTTAAATAACACTAGAAATGCTACTTATAAAATCATTGAAAACATAAACAATGAAATTTCAAATTATGTTAGCGAAATTAAATCAATTCCACCTAAGCAAAGAGAAATGTTAAACATTTCACGAAAAGTAGCTGTAAACGAAGGGTTATATAATTTTTTATTGCAACAACGAGCCAATGCTAAGATCTCTAAAGCTACAATTGTTCCCGACATTAAAGTAATTGATAGTCCTAGAAATAAAGGAGTTGTAAGCCCTGATAAGAAAAAAATCATGTCAACATTTATGGGAGTAGGTTTAGCTATAGCTTTAACTATTATTATTATTAGAGTGTTGTTTTTTACCACGATTGAAACCGTTGAAGAATTGAAGGAGAAAACTTTTTTGTCTATTATTGGTGATTTACCATTTCAAAAAGGGGTTTCTAATTTAGGATTCATTGTGGAAGACAGTCCGTCCTCATATATAGCAGAGGCTTTTAGAACATTAAGAACAAATTTGCAATATGTAATCTTAAATTCAAATAAAAAAACCATATTAGTAACATCCAACGCTCCGGGTGAAGGTAAGACCTTTACGACCATTAATATTGGAGCTATTCTTGCTAAGAGTGGTAAAAAAGTGGTGCTATTGGAATTAGACCTTCATAAACCTCGCATTCAAAAAGCTTTGGAAATGAATGCTGATATTGGTATTAGTACTTTTATGGTGGGGAAAAATAGTTTGGATGAAATTGTGAAGCCAACAGTGATTCAAAACTTATATACCATTCTGTCAGGGCCTATTCCGCCAAATCCTTCTGACTTGGTGTTATCTGAAAAACTAAAAGAGTTGATGGATTATGCCAAAGCTAATTTTGATTATGTATTAATAGATACTCCACCTGCGGGAATGTTAGCGGATGCAAGTTATTTAATGCAATATTCTGATATTAATTTATTTGTATTAAATACTAAAATGGCAACCAAACAAGTTATAAATTTATTTGAAGGTTTGGTAAAAGATAATTCTATTAAGGATGTTTATTTAGTTTTAAACGGAGTTAAACGTAAGCGTAGTAAGTATTACTACTCTCGTTATGGATATGGCTATGGATACGGCTATGGTTATAATAAAAACACTTAGGGATTATAAAACAAGATTTGTAATACACTAATTTATGTTTAACTGGTACGCCGTATATGTAAATGTGAAACACGAAAAGAAAGTGGTTCAAAAGTTACAGGAACAACAAATTGAAGCGTATTCTCCAGTTGTGAAAAAATTGCAGCAATGGAGCGATCGAAAAAAATGGGTTGAGTTTCCGATGTTGAGCGGGTATGTTTTTGTGAAAATAGATATAACCGAAAAAGAAAAAGTGTTACATTGTCCGGGAGTTTTCACCTTTATAAAATTTAATAGTGCAGAAGCAAAAATCAGGGATGCGGAAATTGAAATATTAAAATCAATAGAGAAAAGTGGATATGATGTAACACAATTAACAGAAGGCTTAAAGTTATTAGATGAAGTAGAAATTACCCAGGGACAGTTAAAGGGTTTAAGTGGCACAATCGTTCAATTTCAAAATTTAAATTACATTCAAATACAATTAGAAAGTTTACATCAAAGTATTAAGGTAAAACTCCCTCAACATATTCTTAAAATTAAATCCTCTATAAATTATTAATTTTGCAAACAACTATTCCGGGTATACAAGCCATAAAAGACAAACGATTTTTAGTGACGGGCGGTGCCGGCTTCATAGGTTCACACTTAGTGTCATATTTATTATTAAACGGCGCACAACAGGTAACGGTTTTAGATAATCTATCTACAGGTAGTTTAGATAATATCAAGGAATTTGAATCTAATCCTGCTTTTAATTTTATTTTAGGAGATATTACTCACTATGAAACTTGTTTTAATGCTTGTCATGCAATTGATGGTGTTTTTCATAATGCGGCTTTAGGTTCGGTTTCTCGTAGTATGTTAGATCCAATGGCAACCAATCAGGCAAATGTTTCAGGTTTTGTAAATGTGCTATTTGCCGCTAAAAATCAAAACGTGAAACGAGTAATATATGCTTCCTCTTCGTCCGTTTATGGTGATGATAAAAGTGTAGAAAAACAAGAACACATTACCGGAAATTTATTATCGCCTTATGCGGTGTCTAAAAAAACAGACGAGTTGTATGCTGATGTATTTGCGCGCTCATATGGAATGGAGATTATTGGCTTACGATATTTTAATGTATTCGGACCTAAACAAAATCCTAATGGACAATATGCAGCCGTAATTCCAATTTTTATTTCTCATTTATTAAAGGGTAGTGTTCCTTCAATTTTTGGTGATGGTAGTACAAGCCGTGATTTTACGTTTATTAATAATGTGGTGTATGCTAATGTATTGGCGTTTTCAACAACAAATACTAATGCCGTAAATACTGTTTACAATGTTGCTTATGGTTGTTCAACTAGTTTAAATCAATTATTTGAATTGGTAAAAACTAATTTACAAAGTGCCTTGGTTCCTGAATATAAATCCGAACGAAAAGGTGATATAAAAAACAGTTTAGCCAACATTAATAAAGCAAAAGAGTTGTTAGGATATATACCTTTAGTGAATTTAGAGCAAGGAATCGCAGTTACAATTGATTGGTATAAAAATAATCTTTAAGGGATTTTCGGGGATTCTAAACTTTAATAAGAATCTCATTTCTAGGAAATATTAACCGTCAATAGCATTTTATCAAAAATTTAACTCATTCTTTTTTTGCATCTGTTTTAATAATTGAGTAAGTTTGTTACTCAATTATGATTGAAACACTTATATCATCAAAAACGCGTATCAAGTTATTGCTTAAGTTTTTTTTAAACAGCAATACAACAGCCTATTTAAGGGGTTTAGAAGACGAGTTTGGAGAATCGACTAACTCAATTCGTTTAGAATTAAATCGGTTTGAAAAAGCTGGTTTCTTACAATCTCATAGTCAGGCAAATAAAAAAGTATTTAAGGTTAATATGAAGCATCCATTGTTTAAGGATATAAATAACATAGTACTTAAATTAGTTGGTTTAGATCATGTAATAGATTATGTGTTAAAACACATGGGTGATTTAAAAAAAGTGTATTTAGTTGGGAATTTATCGAACGGAAAAGACGATGACATTATTGATTTGGTTTTAGTGGGGGACATTAATGAGGATTTTTTAAATGAATTATTAATTAAGGCTGAAAAAAAAATAAATAAAAAAATACAATATATACATTTTAAAGAATCTGATTTTTTACTAAAAGAAATTTCAGAATTAGGAAGCACTCCATTATTGCTATGGAGTAAATAAATAACATCTTACGTTATCCTGTCAGTTCGAGCGGAGTCGAGAACAGAAGGATCAGTTGGAGTGAAATGTGAAAAAACACTAAGTCAAATGTGACTAAGGTGGCGAAGCCATAAATAAACTACTTAAATTAAAAAATGCAAAAAGAAAAACATTGGGATTTAATAATAAGACCAAAAAATAAATGGTATGATATTGATTTAGCTGCCTTGTGGAAATATAGGGATTTATTATTTTTATTAGTACGTCGAGATTTTGTAGCGGTTTATAAACAAACCATTTTAGGACCACTTTGGTTGTTTATTCAGCCAATCATTACTTCCATTACATTTACAGTAATTTTTGGACGTTTAGCAAAAATGAGCACAGATGGAAACCCTCCTATTTTATTTTACATGGCTGGTATTACCCTTTGGACTTATTTTGCTGATTGCTTAACCAAAACATCTAATACCTTTATTGCCAATGCCGGGGTTTTTGGTAAAGTTTATTTTCCTCGTTTAATAA
>JBILOV010000069.1:0-9723 GCA_044374335.1 Bacteroidia bacterium
TCACATAATTTTTCTACATTAACACTTCCTTTTTTTGCAAGGCGAGATAAATCGTTCCTAGCCACATCAACAATCATAACGTTTTCGTTACGCTCTTTTAAGTTTGATTGTAATTCTAATTTAATGACATCGTCTTCCGTCTGTGTGATTCCTCTTTTAGCTGTTCCCTTAATTGGCTTGGTAACCAAGGTATTTCCTTTTTTTGTTAAAAAAAGCTCCGGACTAGATGAAATAATATAGTGTTTATCAAATTTTGCAAAAGCAGCATAAGGAGCATTACTAATCGTGTTTAATTTATGATAAATCTTCAAAGGGTTTATAGTAATGTCATTTGCTTCAAAAGTAATGCAGTAATTTATTTCGTAAATATCTCCTTGTTGTATATGTTGTTTTATAGCATTTACCTTTTCAATGTATTTTTCTTTGCTAACTGTTGAAATTATATTTACGGATTGATTAGAAGACTTTGTTTCTTCATAAGGCAAATCGTTAGTATTAATTTCTTGTTCAACCTCAATAAATAATTGATTAGATAATTGAAGTGGATTATTGTCTTTTTCTGAAAAAGTTTCTATTTCATTCTTAAAATCATAATTAACCAAACAAATACATTTTTTATGCGGGCTTAAAAACTGTAGTTCACTTTTATTAGATAATAAAAGATGTGTTTTAAATCCAAAATGATTTTGATTACAATTGGTAAGTAAAGCATACTTAAAATCGGTTATGTTAATTATAGGTTTAATAAATAGGTGCTTTTAAATAAATAGTATTATAATTATAAAGATAATATTTAAATATTTTTTGACCTAAATTTTCGTTTATAGCCCTCGTTAAAAAATAAAAATAAATTTTATTGTAAAGCTATCTTCTTAACCGTCTCTACCCAATCATCTCCGCTATTTAAACTCTCCACTAATTGTATTTTGTGGCCACCATATTTTTCAAAAATTTCTTGATATTCAGTTCCAATTTCATAAATAGTCTCTAGGCAATCAGCCGTAAATGCAGGCGAGAATACCAATAAGTTTTTAGCGCCTTTATTTGCCAATTCTTCTACAACTTTATCACTAAAAGGCGTTAACCATTTATTATCTAATCTACTTTGAAAACTCAAGGTGTATTTCCCTTCCGGAATATTTAATTTATCTACAACCGCTTTTGTAGTTTGGTAACAAGCGGCCTTGTAGCAGTAGTAATTAGTTTCAGTGAATTCGTCTTCGCAGTGATGATCCTTACATAAATAACCATCCTCATAAACTTTATCAACTTGTCTTTCTGGCAAACCATGGTAACTAAAAATAACATGGTCATACTTAGTAATGTCATGCTCTTTGCCTCTATTTACAATGCAGTTAAGGTAATCAGTATTATCAAAATATTGGCTAATAATTTTTAATTCGGGTATAACCCACCATTTGCTTACAATACGCATAAACTCTTGTAAAGCACTGCCCGTGCTACTTGATGCGTATTGAGGGAATAAAGGAAATACAATAATTTTATGATAGCCTTCTTTTTTCATTCGTTCCAAAACGCTTTCCATACTTGGACTTTGATAACGCATGGCCATTTCTACTTTTATATCTTCACCAACAGATGCCTGTAATTTTTTTTGTAAATCTAGTGTGTGTTTTAATAAAGGTGAACCCGTTTTTTCGTCCCAAATAGCCTTGTATAATTTAGACGAATTACCTGATCTAAAAGGAACAATAATGCCGTTTACCAATATTTTTCTCAATAACCACGGAATATCAATAACACGAGCGTCGTTTAAAAACTGAGTTAAGTATTTTCGTACATCCGATTTTTTAGGACTGTCGGGGGTTCCTAAATTTAATAGCAATATGGCTGTTTTATGTTTCATAAGTAGATATTATTGTTTTTTAAGGTCATATGGTATAGCCATGTTATCTTCAAATTTACATGGGCTTTAGGCAACATGACTATTTCATAGTATTTGGTAATTAAGCGCGCAGACAGCAAAGTTATTTTTTTTAGGAGAGTTCGCAAAGAAGTAACAAAGATTATTTACTATTGTTTGTTTTATGCCCTACGTGGATTAAACTCTCCGTTCTTTGCTACTTTTCTCTGCTTCTTTGCGGTTAAAAGAATATTTCCATAATCCTAAAATTTTCCGCACTTTTACAAGCTAAATGAATCAACCACAAAACACAGAAAATGCTCCAAAACGTATTGCTATAATGGGCAGTACCGGAAGTATTGGTACCCAAGCTTTAGAAGTTATTAAGGAGAATCCTAAACATTTTGAAGTGGAAGTTTTAGTTGCAAACGGAAATGCAGATTTACTAATCAAGCAAGCGATTGAATTTAAACCCAATGCAGTTGTTATTGGTGATGAAACTAAATACCAAGCTGTAAAAGACGCTTTATTTTCTCATGATATTAAGGTTTTTGCCGGTGCAAAATCTATTGAGCAAATTGTAGAAATGGAAACTATTGATACAGTTTTAGCAGCTATTGTAGGTTATGCTGGATTAGCTTCAACTATTAATGCCATTAAACATAAAAAAACAATCGCACTTGCCAATAAAGAAACTTTAGTAGTGGCAGGTGATATTGTTACAAAGCTAGCGTATGAAAATGCTGTAAATTTATATCCAGTAGATTCGGAACATTCGGCTATTTTTCAGTGCTTAGTGGGCGAATTTGATAATGAGATTGAAAAAATATATTTAACGGCATCAGGCGGGCCATTTAGAGGAAAAGATAGGGCATTTTTAGCAAATGTAACAAAAGCACAAGCTTTAAAACACCCAAATTGGGTTATGGGCGCAAAAATCACGATTGATTCTGCAAGTTTAATGAATAAAGGTTTAGAAGTTATTGAAGCTAAATGGTTATTTAATTTAAAGTCAGAGCAAATTGATGTTATCGTTCATCCTCAAAGTATTGTGCACAGTATTGCGCAGTTTACAGATGGTAGCATGAAAGCCCAATTAGGTTTACCAGATATGAAATTACCAATACATTATGCGTTTTCATATCCTCAGCGTATAAAAACAAATTTTCCTCGTTTTGATTTTTTTAACTATCCACAACTCACTTTTGAGAAGCCTGATTTAGAAACCTTTACTAACTTAGCACTAGCTTTTAAAGCATTACAAAAAGGCGGTAACATGCCTTGTGTTTTAAACGCAGCTAACGAAATTGTTGTTCAAGCTTTTTTAGAAGATAAGATAGGATTTTTACAAATGAGTGATGTGATAGCTAAGGCACTAGATAAAATGCCATTCATTAAAACGCCTACTATAGATGATTATATGCAATGTGACAAAGAAACACGATTACTAACAACCGAATTAATTAAAAAATAACTATGGGTACTTTTATTAATATAGCACAATTTATTACCAGTTTAGGCTTACTTATTTTGTTGCACGAATTTGGACATTTTATTACAGCGCGTCTATTTAAAATACGAGTGGATAAATTTTATATGTTCTTCGATTTTTTATTTCCATTACCAGGAGTTTTAAATTTTTCTTTATTTAAAAAGAAAATTGGTGATACTGAATATGGCATTGGTTGGTTTCCGATGGGTGGTTATGTGCAAATTGCAGGTATGATTGACGAAAGTTTAGATACGGAACAAATGAACAAACCAGCTGAGCCTTGGGAGTTTAGAGCCCATCCAGCTTGGCAACGCTTAATAGTAATGCTTGGTGGTATTATTGTAAATGTGTTATTAGCGTTTTTAATTTATGCGATGATTTTATTTACATGGGGCGAGAAAAAAATTCCGATGACTCAATTAAAAGACGGAATTGCTTGCACCGATTCATTAGGAACTTCGGTTGGTTTTAAAACGGGAGATAAAATTCTTTCGGTTGATAATAAACCTATTGTTTATTTTGATGATTTAAGAATTGAAATTTTATTAGGACACAGCGTTCAAATAGACAGAGCAGGAGAGAAAATTGAATTAAACTTACCTAAAGATTTTGTAGATCAAATTGCCAAGACTGAAAACTTCGGATTTATTACAAGTCGTGTACCTACCTATTTTATAGGGTTTGTTGATTCTTCCCTTAATAAAAATGCTGGATTTCTTGTGGGCGATAAAGTTGTAGGATTAAATGATTCTATTAAAATAAATTATTTGGATGAGCTGACGACTCAATTGCAACTTCATAAAAATGAAAATGCTTCTTTAAATGTTTTGAGAAAAGGTGAAGCAGTAAATATCCCCGTAAAAATTAGTTCAATAGGAAAATTAGAAATTAATTTTGCAAACAAGTATGATGATATTGAAGCTTTTGGTGGAATATCTTACGAAAGAAAAAAATACGGCTTCTTTGAATCTTTCCCTGCTGGGGTTGTTATGACCTTTGATAAATTAGATTTTTATGTTCGTCAGTTTAAAATGATTTTTACCCCAAGTACGGGTGGCTACAAACACATTGGTGGTTTTAAATCAATGGCTAAAATGTTTGGTGAAGAATGGATTTGGGAAGACTTTTGGACTCGTACAGCTTTCTTGTCAGTAGTATTAGCATTTATGAATTTATTACCAATACCAGCTTTAGATGGTGGACACGTAGTGTTTACATTATATGAAATGATAACTCGCAGAGCGCCAAGTGTAAAAGTATTAACCTATGCTCAATATGTTGGAATGGGAATGTTGTTGTTTTTAATGTTGTACGCCAATTTAAACGATTTTTTGCATTTTTTTAAGTAGTGTCAGCAACAAACATACTATTTTTGAGTGCTTGCAAGAAAGTGTCAGATGCTAGGCATTTTTATAGCCTTTAAAATAGGAGTTTGCATTTCGCAAATGACTGTTTTCAAGGCAAAAATAACGACGCAGATGGCTTTTACTTGCAAGCACTAAGTAACCTTTTTTGATTTTATAGTTATAACTTGATTAATGGATAAATTAAATTTCAAATATAAAATTGCATTCATCTTTTGTATTTTATCCTGTATCTTTAATCTTAAGGGGCAAGATCAAACCATTGGTTCTGGAAATAAACCAGTAGCTAAAGAAACAAATACAAAGCATAAAATAATGCTTATTCCGTTTGAAAACAGAATGTACTTAAGCGAAATTGATTTTTTGATTAATAAAGAATCTAAACTTAATGCCAAACAAATAAAAGAGACCATGAGAGATGGCTTAAATGAACAATTTTATAAAAAGTTAAAATCAAAAATAGCAGTTGTAGATTTATTAGCAGATACAACCAAAACAAAAGCAGATTTAGAAAACATATACCAATACCTTACTTACCAATATTTAAAAGTTCCAAATCAGGATAATTACAAAGCACCTGTAAAAGAAAAAGGAGATAAAACAATTAATAAAGGACAGTTGGTTGTTGAGAGTAATAGTGACGCTCGTTTTATGAATGCCAAACTTAAAAATGCAACCTTAGTTCCTTATTTGAGCGGAAAATATAAAACCAATTTGTTTTTATTTTTTAATGAATTAGATATTAAATCATTTAATGGAATACCGGGCGATTTAAGTTCAACAACCTCTCGAAAGATTATTTTACATTACACTTTATACACTGTTGATGCTAAAGAAATTAATTCGGGTATAGCAGAAGTTAATTTACCTAATAATGTAAATAACCCTACAAAAATTATCAATACGTACTTTGCTCAATTAGCTAACATTGTGGCTTTGCGAATAGATAAGGTTTTGGCAATAAAATAGAGCTTTTTTAGTAAACTTTCATTGTTAATAAATAGAATTCCTAAATCTCAAATCGATACGTAATACTTTTATTTTTGTTAGATAAAAAATACGAAAATGAAAATAAATTATTTCACAATTTGCCTTGCTCTATTGATATTAGCATCATGTGTTCCTCAGCGATTAATGGAGGAGACAAAATCAAAGTTGACAACCTGCGAAACAGAATCAGCAGCGGCAAAAAAGCAAGCAACTGAGTTAGAATCTAAAAATGCTGAAATGAAAGAAACGATTGCAAAAGAGCAAAAAGAACTTTATGGATTACAGCGAGATTCAGCTATTTTGGGAACCAATTTAAGATTGTTATCTAATAAGTATGATAAATTAAATATGGTAAACGATCAGTTATTAGATAAATATAATAAACTACTGTTAGGTGCCGAAAAAGATAATGCTTCATTGAGTGGAAAATTACAATTAACTCAAGAACAATTACTAAAAAAAGAAGATGAATTAAAGGCATTGGAATTAAGATTAAATAAACAACAACAAGATTTAGATGCTTTAGCTGCGGAATTAAAAAAACGTGAAGCAAGAGTAAATGAATTGGAAGCTATACTAAAAAGTAAAGATCAAGCGACAGCTGATTTGAAAAAGAAATTACAGGATGCTTTAATGGGCTTTGAGGGTAAAGGTTTAACCATTACTCAAAAAAACGGAAAAGTTTATGTGAGTATGGATGAATCATTATTATTTGCAAGCGGAAAAACAGCCGTTGAACCAAAAGGTATTGAAGCATTAAAAAATGTGGCAAAAGTATTAGAACAAAATGCAGATATTAATATTTTAGTAGAAGGACATACAGATGATGTGCCAATGGCTGGAAAAGGAGAAATTAAAGATAATTGGGATTTAAGTGTGATTAGAGCAACTTCTGTAACAAAAATAATATTGCAAAATTCTAAAACAGATCCAAAAAGAATTACATCAGCAGGAAGAGGGGAATTTTTTCCGTTAGATCCTGCTAAAACGCCTGAAGCAAGAAAGAAAAATAGACGAACTGAAATTATTTTAACTCCAAAATTAGATGAGTTATTAAAAGTGTTAGAGAACAATTAAACTTTCCTAAATCATTATATCTTCAGAAATATCAATAATTTAAAACATCTTAACTATGGGAATGATTAAAGAATTTAAGGAATTTGTAATGCAGGGCAATGCTGTTGATTTGGCAATTGGCGTTGTAATTGGAGCTGCTTTTGGAAACCTAGTTTCTTCATTAATTGATGATGTAATTACACCATTATTACTAAAGCCAGCATTAGACGAAGCCAATTTAAGTAATATTGCAGATTTAAAATGGGGAGCGGTAAAGTACGGTAGTTTTTTATCCAATATCATTTCTTTTGTAATTGTTGCATTTGTTTTATTTTTAATAATTAAAGGAATGAATTCTGCTAAGAAAAAAGAAATAGAAACTCCTACTGCTCCAGCAGAACCTTCTGCTCAAGAAAAATTATTAATGGAAATTAGAGATTCATTAAAAAAATAAGTTTTAAAATAAATTTAAAAACCCTTCTTTTTCGGAGGGTTTTTTTATATTAACCAATAAAGTTGATGGTAATAAAAAACGCATTTATTTTTTATATTATTTTAATCAATATTGTAGCTTATTGTGTAATGTGGTTTGATAAATATCAATCCAAGAAAAAAGGAAGTCGCGTTCCTGAAAATAGATTGTTTTTTATAGCAATTTTATTAGGAGCCGTTGGTATTTATTTTGGAATGAAAACTCCACTATTTCATAAAACAGGAAAAATTTCTTTTAAAATTGGTATGCCTATTTTAATAATTCTCAACACGCTATGTATTTATTTTATTATCAAAACATATTAGACATTCATTTAAGTCAAGCATAATTTTGAATTTAAGAATTAATATTTAACGCACTTTACTATATATTTTTTCTATTAACGCGTTAATTTCCTCAATCACTAAACTGGGTTCGTCTATCTGAATAAAATGCCCAGCTTTAGTTGTTATAATGATTTTAGTTTGTGAATTTATGTTTTTCCAATTTTCAAAAAACTGAATACGATATTCCACTTCTTTATCAATATATTCATTATCAACATCCACTTTTCTAGAAATAAGAAGGGTCATTGGTATATCTGATGGAACTTTTAAATCCCTTACAATACGTTGATTGGTCGAAAAACCAGCACTATCAAAATCAAAACATTTTTTAGATTCTGCGTTATGCGTTTTTGTTCGACCTTGAACTTTTAAATATGATTTAAATTCTTCCCTAAAAATTATTTTATCCGAATCACTTCTCATTTCTAATCCATTTTTAAATTCGTATTCGTGAGCAGGCTCAACAAAAATCATTCCTGCAACAGTGTTGGGATACATATTTACGAAGCAACGCATAATATAACCACCAAGCGAATGTCCAACTAAAACATAAGGTGGCTTTATTTTTTCTTTCACCAACAACTCATGCAATTCAAAAGCCATAGTATCAACCGTTCGTTCATTCTTAAAAGCTTCTGATTGCCCGAGCCCTGCCCTATCGTATGAAAAGATTTGAGTAGTATTTTTTATTTTATTATAAACTTTTTTAAAATCAGTTTGCGTACGACCTTTTCCTGTTAAAAAAATTACAGTAGGTTCTCCCTGCCCTTCAACTAATACGTATTGTTTTTTACCATGGAGATAGACGAAGTAACCATTATCTCCTTCATATAAGCTCCCTGAGGAAAGGGCTATGAGTAAAATTAATGGAATAATTATTTTTAAAAATACTATCATAACTTTAAATTAATTCACAAACACATCGGTAAACTGAAAACTCTTTCCGTTAAACAAACCTTTATCACTTAGTTTTAATTCGGGTATTACTAACAAAGCCATAAACGATAAACTCATGTAAGGGGCACGCAATTTGCTGCCTAATGCTTTAGCGCGTTGGTCTAATTTGATATAAGCTTTCGCTACTTCTTCGGCGGTTTGGTTAGTCATGATGCCCGCAATGGGTAATTCTAAAACAAGTTCTTCATTTCCGTTTGTTAGTGAAATCCCACCTCTTGCGTTAATAATTAAATTAACCGCCTTACACATATCTTCATCGTTTGTGCCAACCACCACAATATTATGACAATCATGTGCTACACAACTTGCAATAGCTCCTTGTTGTAATCCAATATTTTTAATAAATGCTTTAGCAATTGGCGCATCGCTGTAACGATTTACTACAGCAATTTTCAAAATATCCTCTTCTATATTCGATTGAGCAAAACCATTCACTGCAAAAGATTCTATAAATAATTCATTAGTAATTAATTGTCCATCCAAACATTCAATAACTCGTATTTTATCACCGTCGCATTTTAAGGCAAAATCCTCAGTCGTTTTTAAACTGCAATTAAAATTATTGACTATGGGAGCATTTACAGTTTTGATAAAAGATTTTCCATTTTCGGACACTAACGCTCCACTTATATACGTTTTTAGAATAGTAAAATCACTTAGATTATTTATTTCAATAAAATCAGCATTATCGCCCAATTGCAACAATCCAACCGACAAATTATAATGTTTCACTACATTATAGGACGCTGCTCTTAAAACATTATACAAATCATGCCCTTCGCTTAACGCGCGTTTTACATGATCATTAATATGAGATTCAATCAAATTATCTGGATGCTTATCATCACAACAAAACATAATTTGTTCCGGGTAATCCTTTAATAAAGAAATTAAAGTTTCAAAATTTTTAGCGGCGCTTCCTTCTCTGATTAATATTTTAACGCCATGTTTTAATTTTTCTAAAGCTTCTGTATAGCCAAAACATTCATGATCAGTTGTAATACCAGCATTAAAATAATGTTTCATGTCTTCCGCCATTAATCCGGGAGCATGGCCATCAATTGGTTTACCATGTTTTTTTGCAGAGGCTATTTTTTTTAACACCTCCTCGTCCTTATAAATCACTCCAGGAAAATTCATCATTTCTGCCAAATACACAATTTCTTTTCGGGATAATAAAG
>JBILOV010000070.1:0-9646 GCA_044374335.1 Bacteroidia bacterium
TAAACAATGTAACGTTTAAAACATTTTTAGTATTTTTTTAATTTTTAAAGACTTGCGCTTAAATTTAAGAACGAAATAACATGGCAACACAAAAAAATAAATTCAGAGAAAAACCAGTTGATGATTCAGTAGTTCAACAACCTATAATTGATAAAAATGATATTGAGGAAACTGTTTCATCTTCAGTAAAAAATAAAGCAAAATCTGCTACAAAAAAAACAACCTCAATTAGCTCAACTAGCAACGAGTCAAAAACTTCATTACTTGATCGTTGGAAAAAAACAGTTTCTATTTATCAAAACGAACGCACACAAAAAATAGTTGGTTTATTATTAATTTTTATTGGCATTTATTTATTTATTGCATTACTTTCTTATATTTTTACTTGGCAAGAAGATCAGGATAAAGTTTTAGGTCCCATTTCCGAATTGTTTGCTATTGAGACTAAAGTTGTAAATTGGTTAGGTAAATTTGGCGCATTAGTTTCTCATTTGTTTATGTACAAATGGTTTGGTGTATCCTCATTTATTTTAATTCCGGTATTGGCAATATATGGCACCCAAAAAATACTAAACAAACAAATTACTAAACCTTCATTATTTACAGCTAAATGGTTGTTTTTTATGGTTTGGACAAGCTTAGTATTTGCATTTTTCTTTCACGATAAATTGTTTTTTCTAGGTGGTGGTTATGGTTATATACTTAATTTACAATTATCAAATTATGTTGGAAACATTGGTACATTAGCCATTTTGGCTTTTAGCATGTTAAGTTTTTTAGTATTAAGTATTAATATGAATTTTAATATAAATAAAGATGTTCTTCCTAATTTAGATAATGAAGATATTATTGAAAGGGAATTAGATGTAGATGCAAATAAAATTAATCCACATGCATCAACCATTTATGATAAAGAACCTAACCTAACTAAAGAAGAGGAAGATGCTTTATTAAATTTTGAAATAATTTCGACAAACGAAGAAATTACTGAGGAACCAATTATAGAAGAATTAACAGAAAATATTCCTTTAGATTTAGACACTAAGATACAGCAAGAAGATTCGACAAAAGATTTGGAATTTGAAATTAATAATCCAAGTGCTGATGAAATTATTGTAGAACCTGCCTTTGTAAGAGAAGCTCCGAAAGAAAATGAAATTACTTTAGACGATGAATTGAAAGCATCGCAACTCGTTGAAAAATTTGGTCAATATGATCCAACTTTAGATTTAGGTCATTATCAATTTCCAAGTCACGAATTATTAATTGATTACGGAACAGGAAACGGAAAAGTAAATAATGAAGAGTTAGTTGCCAATAAAGATAGAATTGTAAATACTTTAAAAAATTACGGAATTGAAATTGATCGTATCTCAGCAACTGTTGGACCTACTGTAACATTATAGGAGATTGTTCCGGCAGCAGGAGTTCGTATTTCTAAAATTAAAAATTTAGAAGATGATATTGCATTAAGTTTAGCCGCTTTAGGTATTCGTATTATTGCACCAATTCCTGGCAGAGGAACTATTGGTATTGAAGTTCCAAATCAAACACCCGAAATGGTTCCGATGCGAAATATTATTGCGTCAGATAAATTTCAAAACACAACACATGATTTGCCAATTGCTTTAGGTAAAACAATTAATAATGAAATTTTTATTGCCGATTTAGCAAAAATGCCTCACTTGTTAATGGCAGGTGCTACTGGTCAGGGTAAGTCTGTTGGATTAAATGCAATTTTAGTTTCGTTACTTTACAAAAAACATCCGGCGCAAATTAAGTTTGTGTTAGTAGATCCTAAAAAAGTAGAATTAACTCTATTCAATAAAATTGAGCGTCACTTTTTAGCAAAACTACCAAACTCCGAAGATGCAATTATTACAGATAACACAAAGGTAATTCATACATTAAATAGTTTATGTATTGAGATGGACAACCGTTATGCGTTGTTACAAGATGCTCAAGTAAGAAATATTAAAGAGTACAACGTTAAGTTTATTAACCGAAAATTAAATCCTAACGAGGGACATAAATATTTACCGTACATTGTCTTGGTAGTTGATGAGTTTGCTGATTTAATTATGACTGCCGGTAAAGAAGTGGAAACACCTATTGCCCGTTTAGCTCAATTGGCTCGTGCTATTGGAATTCATTTAATTATTGCTACTCAGCGTCCATCGGTAAATATTATTACAGGAACTATTAAAGCTAATTTCCCTGCTCGTATTGCATTTCGTGTAACAAGTAAAATTGATTCGCGCACAATTTTAGATGCTGGGGGTGCAGAACAATTAATTGGTAGAGGAGATATGTTGCTAAGTACAGGTAATGATTTAATTCGTATTCAATGTGCTTTTGTAGATACACCCGAAGCTGAAAAAATTACAGAATTTATTGGCTCACAACGCGCCTATCCTTCCGCATTTTTATTGCCAGAATATGTTGGTGAAGATGGAAGCGGAGGAAAAGAAGAAGTTGATTTGAGTGAACGCGATAAAATGTTTGATGAAGCTGCAAAATTAGTTGTACAGTTTCAACAGGGTTCGGCTTCATTTTTACAACGTAAATTAAAATTAGGATATAACCGCGCAGGACGGATTGTTGATCAACTTGAAGCTGCTGGTATTATTGGTCAGTTTGAAGGTTCTAAGGCACGTGAAGTACGTTGTAAAGATATGGCCGCACTTGAAGAGATACTCAGAAATTTGAGAGGGTAGCTTTATTTATAATTTTATAACTTTACATAGAGTAATTTCTTTCACCAAAAATACTACTTCCAACTCTAATCATAGTTGAACCTTCTTCTATAGCAAGTTTATAATCACTACTCATACCAAAACTTAATATTTTGAATTCTGGGTATTGTAAACTGAATTTTTTTAAGGATGAAAATTCAGTTTTAATTTGTTTTGTGTTATCAGTATTTGATGCCATTGCCATAAAGCCTTTGATATTAATGTTTTTCAATTCCTTAAATTCGGTTGAGTTTAAAACATCAGTCGCTTCTTCGAAATCTAATCCAAATTTAGTTTCTTCTTGGGCAATATAAATTTGCAGTAAACAATCAATAATGCGGTTATTTTTTTGCGCTTGTTTATTTATTTCTTTCAATAAATTAAAACTATCAACACCATGAATTAAATAAACAAATGGTGCAATGTATTTCACTTTATTACTTTGTAAGTGACCAATAAAATGCCAATTAATATCTTTGGGTAATTGCGTTTCTTTATCTACTAACTCTTGAACATAATTCTCACCAAAATCTCTTTGGCCTGCATTATAGGCTTCAAAAAGCATATTGTTAGGCTTTGTTTTTGAAACAGCTATTAAAGTAACATACTCAGGAATTTGAGATTTGATGTGTTTTATGTTTTCAGAAATAGACATATTTATTTTAGTTCAAGTTTCATCATAATATCCAATTGCACATCATCGCCTAATTTAAAATTATGCTGATCAAATTCTACAAAACTATGTTTTTTATAGAAAGCTATGGCTTTTAAATTTTGCTCCCAAACAGCCAGCCAAATATATTGGAATTTAAAAGTTCTAGCAATGTCTATTGATTTTAAAAGTAGCATTTCTCCAAAGTTCTTTCCTTGAAATTCTTGTTTGATGTAAATGCGCTCAATTTCAAGAGCAATATTGTTTTTTAATTCAGTTTGCGCATTCCCAGTATTTAATTTTAAATATCCATTTATTTCTGAATTTAATTTTAAAAAATAAAAATAAGAACCCACTGTATTTAGTTCTTTGGTTAATTGTTCAGGACTTAAGTTATCAGATACATATTGATTCATATCGCTCTCCGAATTTTGTTGAGCAAATGTTTCTGTAAATGTTTGAATACTTATATTTCTTAATGCTTCAATATCGTAAATTGTAACTTTTGCTATGTCAATTTTAATTTCAGTCATAAAATTTATGGTGCTTTCATCGGAAGTAATTATGGCAAAGCAACCTTACTATTACTATTTTTTTCATTGCTTTGTTTATTGTAATAACTCAAGCTTATTGATTTAATCCTCCAAGCTGTAAATTACCAAACCGCTTCGCATTTTAGGCTCTATCCAAGTCGATTTTGGAGGCATAATATGATCGGTATCCGCTATCCATTTTAAATGATCCATCGTTACAGGATATAAGCCAAATGAAATGGCAGCTTTACCTTCATCAACCTGTTTTTTCAATTCTTTACTTCCCCTAACTCCCGGAATAAATCCAATACGCTTATCTGTTTTTAGGTCATGAATATCAAAAATTGGAGATAAAATATATTTAGTTAATATTGCTGCATCTAAACTATCAATAGGATCTTTTGCATTATAAATTTTATCTTTTACCTTTAATGAGTACCATTTTTTATCAACATACATCGAAATTTCATGTTTTTGAGCTGGCTTATAATCGTTTGAATTTACTTCTGTAATTGTAAAATTTGTTTTAAGATTATACATTATTTCGTTAACAGATAAATTATTTAAATCTTTAACGATACGGTTGTAGTCATAAATTTTTAATTGAGATTCAGGAAAAAATACTCCTAAATAATAGTTAAAAGCTTCATCTCCTGTAAAAGATTTTAGGTTACTGCGCCTTAATTTCCCCAATAAAGTTGCCGAAGCAGATCGATGGTGACCATCAGCAATATATATGTTAGGAATTGTTTTAAATCGCTCAGCAATTTGTTTTACTATTTTTTTTGATTCAATAACCCAAACAGTATGTCTAACTTTGTCAGTAGTTGTAAAATCATAATCTGCTAGTGAAGAAGATATTTCTCTAGAGACGCTATCGATTATCTCATCATTAGGGTAACAAAATAATACAGGTTCTGCATTAAATTCGCATACATCTAAATAATCTTTTAATTTTTCTTCTCTGGTAGTTAATGTTTGCTCGTGTATTTTAATAACTCCGTTCATATAGTCATCAATACTTGTGCAGGCAATAATACCTAAAAATTCATTTCCTTCTTTTATTTGCCTATATAAATAGTAGCAAGGATTATTATCACTTAAAAATATTTTTTCAGAAATAAATTTTTTGAAATGATTTTTAACCTTAGTTAATCGTTCTTTGGATCCTGGTTTAGTTTTAATCCCATCTTCAAAATCCGGATTTATAACATGTAAAAAAGAGTAGGGGTTTCCATTAAGTTTTTCTCTCAACTCAGCAGGATTGTAACCATCAACGGAACGAGAAGCTACCAAATGCACTTTATCGCCTACAGGACGAATTGCTTTAAACGGAATAACTTTGGCCATATTTTTTTTGATGTTTAAATGAGTTAACTAACATCTTATTAAGTTTTTAAATATAATTGATTTTAGCTTTACATACTAAAATTTTAGATATAAAAAAAGCTCATCCGACAAATGGCGGATGAGCTTTTTTTAAAATAAAATTTTGAAATTAGTTAGCTAATGATTTAAATTCAGCATTATCACGTAATTTAATAAATTCTGCATCATCTTTAGCGGCAGATTTTAATGAACCATCTTTTTCGATAGCAGTTTTTAAATTAGAAATTACTTCAGATGCATTATTATTACGAGCTGCAGCAACTGCTTTTAAATATGAAGACATTGCCATATCTTTTTCTTTACTTGCATCGATAGTTGTAACAACTGAACCTCCATTACCATTTAATAATTCAGCTAACGCTTTATTAAACCCTTTATTATCTCCAAAATTACTAACAGCATCTGCATATTTTCCATCACGAACATTAATAATACCTTTGTTATAATTTACTTCTGGTCCTGCGCCATTTGCTTTATTATAATATTCCATAGCTTTTAATCTATCACCTGATTTAGAAGATATTATACCTAAATGATTCATTACAATTGGGTTTCCATTAGCTGTTGTTGCTGCGCGTTTAAATGCTTCACCAGCTTCAGTAACTTTATTATTCATTAATAAAGCCACACCTAAATTATTTGATGTTCTCCAATCAGTACCATATTTTTTTTCAGCAGCAGTATAAACGACAATCTTAGTATTTAAATCGTTTGTTAAGTTAGCACCATATAACATTTCTTCAACTGATAAAGAATCAGGGAAAGTTGTCATTAATTTAGTGATTTGCTCATCAGTACGAGATTTCTTGTCAACATTTAAAGTTAAAACAGAGCGACGTAGTTTAGGTAATATTTTCTCAGAAACTTCTGTGTATGTTTTAGATAAATTTTTGATTTCAGTTTCACGCTGATCAACGTCAGTATACATTGTTAAAACTCTTAATATTAAATCTTTATCAGCGATTGAAGAACTTTCCATTAATGATTTAAAACCATCCCAATCTTCAGCAGTTGTTTTAGTAACATAATTTGCCGCTTCCTTTCCGAATTTTTGATCTTTATTTTTATTCTTCTTAAATTCATTCATCATAGCATTTGAAGCCGCTTTTGCACGATCTTGAGCTAAGTCTGCATTTAATTTTTGTTCACCATCAGGAGATGAATATGCAGAAACACTAATATCTTTAAATTCGTACCAAGGGCTATTTAAATTAGTTTTAATAAACTCTTGAACGATTTTCATTTCATCACTTTTCAACTCTTTTGAATTGACGTCTGATTTATTAACAGTAAAGTAAATATTAGCTGTTTGATTAGCAGGTACTGTTTTAACAAAAGCATCTTTTGCATAAATTCCCTTCTCATCATTACGAACTAACAATGGAGTAATAATTGTTCCATCAGCTAATTTTACTGCTGTAAATTCTTTAGTTTTTTTCTTTACAGCACCTTGAGCTCGTAATTCGAGAGTTGCAACTTTCATTCCTGGCTCATATGCAAACTTTTCGGATGTATAACTAAAAGCACCGCCAGTTGCATAGCTAATTTTTTGCCCAGGATTAGTCGCTTTTTCGCCAACTAAAATAACTGGTTTCATGGCTTTTTCTCCACCTTCATATTTTACAACTGGTGTTAAAGTAACAGTTGCTTTTTTAGCAAATAACTTAGAAGGATATTTTCCTGTTACAGAAAATACAACGCTATCTCCATGCATTTCTAATGGGTTAGGTTTTGCATCGTAAGAAAATGTAGCTTGTTTTTTTACCATTTTACCTAAGCCATTGCAACCAACTAAAAAAACAGTTGTTCCAACAGCAAGACTTAAGTTTCGTAAAGTTTTATTATTCATCATTATATTAGTTATATTTAATTTGCGACAAAATTATAAAATAATTAGTTAAAGCCTAATAATTTTAACTATTAAATAAAAAATCCCACAATTATTGCGGGATTTTGTAAAGTATCAATTAAAAAAAATTATTTAGCTATCGCATTAACTCTTTTTGTCAATTTAGACTTTAAGTTAGATGCTTTATTTTTATGAATAACGCTTTTCTTAGCTAATTTATCTAATAATGCAACTACTTTTGGTAATAACTCAGCTGCTTCTTTTTGAGAAGTAGTACCACGTAATTTTTTTACCGCGTTACGAGTTGTTTTTGCATAATAACGATTTTGTAAACGTTTAGCGTTATTTGATCTGATTCTTTTTATTGCCGACTTATGATTTGCCATTCTATTTATGTATTAATTCTGTTTTTTAAATTGGTCTGCAAATATACACTATTTTTTATAATAACAAATGTTCATAACAAAAATTTTTGGAATATGGTCTTAAACTTAAATTTGCAACTCAAAATGAATTTAAAAAAAGTTTACATATTCTTCCTTTATCTATTTTCTGGGCTAGTTTTTTCTCAACAACGTGAAGAAATAATTAAAAATTTAGTACCAAACGGTAGTTTTGAAAATTACCGTAAAAAATCTGGTAATATTAAGCAGGCTATTCCTTGGCAGCAAATTGCTAGTGTGGACTTTTATCAGGAGCCAATCAGTAATGATACGACATCAAATAGAGGAGCTAAAATGGGAAGTTGTTATGCAGGACTTCGTTTTCAGAAAAAATATAAGGAATTTTTACAGGTAAAATTGGCAGAACCTTTGCATAGAGGAACTACATATAATTATGAAATGCACGTTCGTTTGGCATTTTGGAGTAATGCAATTTTAAAATCATTTGGCGCATTATTTACTAAAATGGGTTATAAGAATAAAAATGATGCTGTTAAATCAGCTATAGTTGATTCTGTTTGTAAAAAAGGTGGTTTTATTAATGGATATCAATGGTTTAAAATTTCAGGAAAGTATATTGCAGATGGCGGAGAAAAATATCTCACCATTGGAAATTTTTCACCGAATGTTAAAAAGGACATGATTCGATTAAATAAATTTAAGTTTGGATTTAAAGAAGCTTATTATTTTATTGATGGCATTTCGTTAACAAAAGCAAAAGAAGAGGTTGAAAAGGTTAAGGTTGAAATTGTTGGGTCGTTTAATATCGATACTCAAGACTCTGTTTTAGTTGTAAAAAAGGATGTTAAAGTAGGGGAAAAAATTGCTTTGAAAAATATTTTCTTTGAAAACGATAGATATTATTTATTGCCAGAATCTTTCAGTGAATTAAATAAATTAGTACAATATCTTTTAAGAAATCCCAAAATGGAGGTTCAAATTAATGGGCATTCAGATAATAAAGGATCTAAAATTAAAAATCAAAAAATATCAGAACAACGAGCTCGCGAAGTATTTGAGTATTTAATAAAAAAAGGTGTTCAAAATAAAATGTACTTCAAAGGTTACGGAAGTTCTATGCCAATTGCCAGTAATGATAATGATTTTGATAGAGCAAAAAATAGAAGAGTAGAGTTTGAGATCATTAAAAATTAATATTCGTAAACAAAAAATTATACAAATATAAAAATGGTCTTTATGAATTAAATTTTATGCTTCAACTCAAAAAACATAGTATAAAAGTTTGCATAGATATATTACAAGATAAAATTCAATCGCTGGGTTTAATTATGCAGGAAGTTACAACTTCAGCAAATAACGAAACAAAAAGTTCAGCCGGTGATAAGCACGAAACATCAAGGGCTATGATGCAATTGGAGCAAGAAAAATTGAGTAAACAAATTGCAGAATTAGCAGAACAAAAAAAGGAATTTGATAAAATTGACTTTAGTAAGACTTACAAAAATATAAATCAAGGTAGTTTAGTGGAAACTAATAAGGGTTATTTTTTAATTGCAAGTTCAATAGGGAGAATTATAGTTGATGACAACCCCATTTTTGTTATTTCTAGCAAATCTCCTTTAGCCATAGCTTTTAATGGCATTAAACAAAACGAAATTATTTTATTTAATGGTGTAGAATATATTGTTTTTAATGTATGTTAGTATTTACTTAAGATATATATTTAAGATATATATTTAAGCTACTTAATGAAAAATAATATCAATCTTTAGATGTAAATTTCAACATTTTTTTCTTCTAATATTTTCTTCATATTAATTAATGCATAACGCATTCTACCTAAAGAAGTATTGATAGAAACATTTGTAACTTCAGCAATCTCCTTAAAACTCATATCATAATATGTCCTCATAATCACCACTTCTTTTTGGTCATATGGTAAATCATTAACTATAGAACGAATTTGTTTTTTAAATTGTCTTGTTTCTGGCGTATCTTTAGAACTTTCGCTATTATCAGGTATAATATCAAAAATACTAGTTTCTTCTCCTTCATCATTAATAACCGAAGCAATAGATGGCATT
>JBILOV010000072.1:0-9425 GCA_044374335.1 Bacteroidia bacterium
GCTAACTATTAACGAATCTGAAATAGTTGTAGCGCTTAATAATTCCGCTTCATATGTAGCCTTTAAATCAGCTTCTTTTTGAATAAAAGATTGAGTTAACGATTCAATAGTTGAATTTAATTCAGTTTCAAATTCAGTTTGTTTATTAGATAATTCAGTATTTAAGTCAGATATTTTAGATTCGTAAGAATTTATTAAATCTGTTTTTTCGCTTGAGTAGGCGCCGGTTAATGAGGAAATTTGGTTTTCATAGGAAGATGTAAGTTCTGTCTTCTCGTTATTCCACTGAAAAGTTAAGTTGTTAATTTTTAATTCGTATTCATTTGTTACGTTAGTTACAGTTTCAGAACTAGAACCTGATAAAGTTGAAATACGATTTTCTGATTCTTCTTTTAACGCAGTTAATTGAGTGTTAAAGTTATTTTTTAATTCTTCAATTTGCAATTCGTAAGAGGAAACTGTTTCTTGGTAAGTTGCATTGAAAGTAGTTGTTAAATCATTTATTTTTGATTCTAATTCGCTTCTAATTCCAGTTTGTTGGTAGGATGTATTTGATTTTAATTCGATTAATTGACTTTCGTATGCTAATTTTAAATTAGAGATTTCTTCTTCAGAAGCTGTTTTTAATTCAGATATGTTATTTTCGTATTCTGAGGCAACCAAGGCTAATTGCCCGTTTAACTCCTCTATTTTTGAAAGTAAACTTGTTATTTCATCTTGTTTCTCTTGTAACTGTTCGTGAATAGTGTTGCGTAGTTCTTTAAAAGAGCTTACTTCACTTTTATAATTGGTGTTATCTCTTTCCATAACAACCAATTTAGTATTTAAAACATCAATCGATACTTGTAATCGCTTGTAGTCTTCATCACGTTGTATGAGTTGGTTACGGTAGTCACTCAATGAACGTTTAATTTCATTATACTCTTTACGCAGCGCTACATCGCTATCCAATACTTGTTGTAATTCCGATTTGATATTTTCTACATTCATGTTCTATAAACAATTTGTTGTTTGATAAAAATAGACTTTAGGCTAACTCATTTTACTTAAGCCATTAACTTTACATCAACAACACGTTGTTAATTAAGTCGCGACAATTTAACGTAGCCATAATGATAAATTTCAGAATTCTATTCATAACATTTTTTATATTTTTTTCATCATTGTATTTTGCACAGTATAACGGTTTAGGGTTTATTTATCCTCTAGATAGAGAGGTTATTATTACGGGCAATTATGGCGAAATTAGACCCAATCATTTTCATGCAGGTTTGGATTTTAGTACAGATCCTTCAGTTAATTTACCAATAAAAAGTGTTGGCGATGGTTATGTGAGTCGCATTAAAATTAGTAGTGTTGGATACGGAAGAGTTTTATATATCACACATCCAAATGGATATGTATCGGTTTATGCTCATCAAAAAAAATACGTTTCAAAAATTGATAATTTCACACGGCAAAAACAATTAGAACAGAAAAAAAATGAGTTAGAAATTATTCTAAATCCAAATGAACTGCCTGTAAAAAAAGGTGAAATAATAGGCTATACTGGTAACTCAGGAAGTTCTACAGGCCCGCATTTGCATTTTGAATTGAGAGAAGAAAAATCAGAAATACCTATTAACCCTTTATTAGTGTATGATATAGAAGATGATGTAAAACCAGAGTTGACTCATTTAGCAATTTATAGTACGGCTGATACAAATAATATAAAACGTTTATTAACTATTCCAATAAACAAAGTTGGTAATAAATTATCACTTCCAAAATACACTCAAGTTTTAAATGAAAACACTTTTGCTATAGGTTTTTCTGGGTTTGACAGAGCTAGTGCTACTAACAATAAAAATAATATTTACGAAGCCAAAATTTTATTGGATGATCAGCTCATATATCATCACCAGCTCAATAACATAAGTTTTGATAATGGCCGATATGTAAATGTATTTAGCGAAAAAGATAATGGCATCAAATTTCAAAAATGTTTTACACCAGCTTGTTATGATATTGGTATTTATAAAAGTGTTGTAAATGGTGGGAAAATTTTATTAAATGATACTTTTTCGCATAAAGTAAATTTATTTATTAGTGATGAAAAGGGAAATACAAACAACTTGACTTTTTATGTAAAAACAAAAAACTTAAATGGATATAAATTAAATTCTATTAAGTACACTATTTTTTGTAACAAAGAGTCTTTCATAAAAAAAGAAGATGTTGAGGTATTAATTGGAGCTGGTACTTTAAGCAATAATAGTTCGGTTGGTGTTTATATTAATAAGTTAGGCAACGCTGTTATTGGAAATAAAGAGGAACCTTTATTAAAAGCATTTTCATTATCCATAAAAATTCCAAAAGTAATAAAAGGTAAAGAAGATAAAATGATAATAAAAAATGGAGATAATTGTTTGATTGGAAAATATGAAAATGGTTGGTTTAAAGCCGAGAGTAAAACTTTTGGTACGTTTAGCATTTTGTATGATACTGTTGCGCCTACCGTTACACTTCCTCAATCAAAAAACACTAAAATACACACTGCTAATTTTTTAAGTTTTAAAATCAGGGATCATTTAAGTGGTATTGCCAGTTACAATATATACGTTAATAATGTTTGGCAGATTGCTGAGTATGATGCAAAATCAAATACAGTAACATGTTATTTTACCGAACCAAATCCTAAAAGTGTAAAAATTGAAGTAATAGATAGAGTAGGAAATAAGGCTATTTTAAATAAGGAATTGTAGGAATTGTTATTAGTTTTTAGATATAAGTTGTTGGAAAAAGTTCGTATAAATAAATTGTTTTTTTTAGGTTTACATTTTTCAAACAACATACTTCAATCAACAAAAAACTAATCTTCAAGCATCCAAATAGCTTCATTTAATTCACCTAAAGCCTTTGTATTGTTTTGTAATTTTGCCAAATCAACACCTTGTTTATAAAAAGTAATAGCAGTATCATTATTACCTGATTTCTCATTTACCTGGCCCAATTGATAGAAACAAGGCAGGTAATCAGGCTGAATAGTTAAAACTTTTTTAAATTGATTTTCAGCCTCTTTAAAATCCAAAGTTGCTAAATATTCCATAGCTAAAGCATAATTTAAAAACACGTCGTTTGGTTCTTTTACCAACATGTCAACAATCATTTCTTTTCTTGGAATCTTTTCCATGTGTTACTCCCCAGCAAATTGTTTTAAGAAACGCACATCGTTTTCAAAAAATAAACGTAAATCTTTTACGCGGTATTTTAACATGGTAATACGTTCAATACCCATTCCAAAAGCAAAGCCACTATATTTTTTACTGTCAATACCACAATTATCTAATACTTGAGGATCAACCATGCCACATCCTAATATTTCTACCCAGCCAGTGTGTTTACAAACATTACATCCATCTCCTTTGCAAAGCGTGCAGCTAATGTCAACTTCAGCACTTGGTTCGGTAAACGGAAAATAACTTGGACGCATTCTGATTTTAGTTTCTGTGCCAAACAATTCTTTAGCAAAGAAATTCA
Source organism: Bacteroidia bacterium (assembly GCA_044374335.1). GTDB lineage: Bacteria > Bacteroidota > Bacteroidia > B-17B0 > Aurantibacillaceae > UBA4416. The sequence goes on from JBILOV010000072.1 coordinate 3,520, forward strand.
ATGTCTGTTTTAAATCAGCAAAAGAAACTTTTTCATCAATATATAAGCCTTCAATTTGATGAAACTGGCAATGCGCTCGCGCACTAATAGCTTCGTTACGGTAAACTCTACCCGGTGAAATAGTTCTGATAGGAGGTTTTTGATTCTCCATTATATGAACTTGAACCGAAGATGTTTGTGTGCGTAACACCATTTCAGGATTTAACTCCACATAAAAGGTATCCTGCATGTCGCGCGCTGGATGATTTTCAGGAGTATTTAAAGCTGTAAAGTTATGCCAATCATCTTCAATTTCTCTCCCATCACTTACCGTAAATCCAATGCGGGAAAACACATCAATAATTTGATTTTTAACAATAGATAAAGGGTGACGCGAGCCTAATTGAATGCTAGGATCTGAAGGTAAGGTTAAGTCAATTTGTTTATCATTACCTTTGTCAGATTGACCTTCGTATTTATCCTTTAACTCATTTATTTTATCCTGAGCTTTTGTTTTTAGTTCATTTAATTTCTGACCAACTTCGCGTTTAATTTCAGGGGCTACTGCTTTAAAATCATCAAATAAAGAAGTTATTTCTCCTTTTTTACTTAACCATTTAATACGGTATTCCTCCACTTGTTCTTTGCTTTGTGCAGCAAACTCTTCAACTTCGTGTAACAGATTGTTTATTCTTTCTAGCATAATAATTTGATAATTAGAGCAAATTTAAGCAATTTTAGGTAGTGAAAAACCATCTTTTATTATATATCATCTTTATTTATTTTTCATTTATTGGGTTAAATACAAAGGCTCAATCGATGATTAGCTTCACGGTTTATGAAAATGACACAATTAATGTGTTGGATAGTGATAGTTTAAAACAGGGTGTTTGGAAACAATTTTGGGGAAATGGTGATTTGAAAAGTGAAGTTTCCTTTAAAAATAATAAAAAACAAGGGTTAGAAATTTCTTGGTATGATGAATTAGATTGCGTGGAACATGAATCTTATTATAAAGATGGTGTTTTGGATGGCCCATCTATTTATTATTCAAAAAAATGTAGAAAAGATTTTTTTGAAACTTTTAAAAATGGTATTAAGGAAGGGCAAGAAATGACTTATTACTCTAATGGGAATATTAAAGCAGAAGGTAATTTTAAAAAAGGAAGTTTAGATGGTTATTACAGAGTGTATGATAAAAAAGGAAATTTTTCATTTGAAAGTCGTAGTACAGATGTTGAAACTAACCTAACGCCTAATATGGCTGATACTGCAAATAGTGTTGTTTTTAATGTTTTAAAACGAAATAAGCAATGGAAAAATAAATTAGTAGTTGCAGATTTAACCGGAAGCATGTATCCATATGCTCAGCAAATAAGTACTTGGTTAAAATTGCAATTTTTAAAAGATTCAACGAGCCAGCATTTTGCTTTTTTTAATGATGGAGATAATAAGAAAGACGTAGATAAAAAAATTGGAACAACAGGAGGCGTTTATTATTGTAAAGCCAAAACAGTAGATGAGTTAATTACCACTATGGAATTAACTATTAAAAAAGGACAGGGAGGCGACGCTCCTGAAAATCCTGTTGAGGCTATCATTTACGGATTAAGCAAAAGTGGAAAAGTTGAAGATGTTATTTTAGTAGCAGATAATTGGGCTAAAGCAAGAGATTTAAAAATTTTAACACGTATTAAAGTTCCTGTTCGTGTTGTTTTATGTGGTGTTTTTGAAGGGATGGAAATTAACGAGGATTATTTAAATATTGCTTATAAAACAAAAGGTTCAGTTCACACGATTGAACAAGATATAACTGATTTGATGAAACAAAGTACTGGCAAAAAATTCACTATAAATGGTGTAGATTATATAATTAAAAACGGTAGTGTTAAAGTATTTTAAATCTTATATCTTTGCATTTTACTTTTGTGCAAATTTACCATCATATATCTCAGTTATCTAATTTAGCAAATACAATTGTTACAATTGGAACGTTTGATGGAGTTCATTTAGGCCATCAAAAAATTATTAAAAGATTAGTTGAATTAAAAAAGAAACAAGGTGGAGAAATTGTACTTTTTACATTTGATCCTCATCCTCGAAAAATTTTATTTCCGGAGCAATTAGATTTAAAATTAATAACTACTACCGACGAAAAATGTGATTTATTAAAAACCTTTGGTGTTGATTGTGTTTTAGTATTTCCATTTACAAGAGAGTTTTCAAAAATGCAGGCTCAGGATTATATTTCGAATATTATTGCCAAAGGTCTAAAAACAAAAACGTTGGTTATTGGATATGATCATCGTTTTGGAACTAATAGAGAAGGAAATATAGACACTTTAAAGCAATTATCTAAAATGTATAATTTTGAAGTAGAAGAAATTCCTGCGCAAGAAATTAACCAATTAAATATTAGCAGCACACGAATAAGAAAGGCAATTGAGGACGGCGATATAATAATTGCTAATGCATTTTTGGGATATCCTTTTTTTATTACAGGAAAGGTAATTAAAGGAAAGCAGCTAGGCAGAACAATTGGTTATCCAACGGCAAATATTTTTATAGAAGATACTGATAAATTATTACCTAAAATTGGTGTGTATGCTGTTAAAGTTTTAGTAGGCGTATCTACTTATAAAGGTATGCTAAACATAGGATTAAACCCCACAACCGATTTAGATAATAAGATAAAAGTGGAAGTTAATATTTTTGATTTTGATAAAGATATTTATGGAGAAACTTTAAAAGTGGAATTTGTTAAGCATATAAGAGATGAGAAAAAATTTGCTAACTTAGATGAACTAAAGAATGCTTTAGCAAACGATAAAATAGCTTGTAGCAATGCTTAAATATTTTTTTAAAATAGTATTATTTCTGTTGATTGTTATTACAACTAAGTTTACTAATGCCCAAAATCAATTATTAGATTCTTTAACCTTAGATACATTAACAGGTTACACAAATTTGCAGGAGGCGCTAAAAAATCCGGATGCTGTTGTTAAATTAGTTTTAAGAAAGCAGCATCTAAAATCCTTTCCGAGTGAAATTTTAAAATTTAGAAATTTACAATATTTAGATATTAGTAAAAACTCTATTTCTGAGTTGCCAGATAGTATAAATAAATTAAGCAATCTTCAATATTTTGCTTGTAGTAAAACGGGCTTAAAACGCCTACCTAAAGAAATTGGTAAGCTAACAAACTTGCTTTATATTAACTTTAATCAAAATGATTTAGAAAGTTTACCTCCACAAATTGGTAACCTCGAAAAATTAGAAATATTAGATTTATGGAGTAATAATTTTGAGGAATATCCATCATCACTTTCTAATTTAAAGGCATTGAAAGTTGTTGATTTGCGAAATATTTTAATAAGCGACGAGGTGCAAACAAATTTACAGAATATGCTTCCAAAAGCAAAAGTATATATGTCGCCAAGTTGTCGTTGTAAATGGTAAGAGCGACTCTCTTAAGTTTTTTAACTTCTAAACCTATAGAGTTAATTTCATTTTACTCAGTCATAACCTTGTTCTAATAATTGGCTTTAAATCGCCAGAGTTGTTTTCATATCTTTAAGCTAAAAATAAATTAAACACTATTATAATGAATTTAACACTACAATCTTTTTACAAATTTAAAATTAATACTATCCTTAATATATCTTTAATTGTATGTTTTAGCGCTTCTATTTTAAAAGCACAAATGATTAGTACCTATGCAGGCATAGGACTATACGGCGCAACTGCAACTAGCACAACTGCAACTTCGGTTAAGTTTAAAAATATAGGAGGTATAGTAAATGATGTATCTGGAAATTTGTACATTATTGACCATGATCAATATAAAATTTTTAAAGTAAGCCCTACAGGAATCATTTCTTTATTTGCTGGAAATGGCCAACCGTTGTACAATGGAGATGGTGGATTAGCAACTGCTGCTGCTATTAATAGACCTGAAAAAATTGCTATTGATGGAGCTGGCAATATTTATTTTTCAAGTAACAATACTAAAACAGTTCGTAAAATTAATACTTTAGGCATTATCACAACAGTTGCTGGTAATGGAACTTCTGGATTTAGTGGTGATGGTGGTTTAGCAACTGCCGCACAATTGCACAGTCCGCAAGGATTAGCTGCTGATGCATCAGGCAATTTATATATAGATGATGGTAATTATAGAATTCGTAAAGTTGATGCGGGTACAGGTATTATTACTACAATTGCTGGCATTGGTTTGGTAGGTCAAACAGGTGATGGTGGCTTAGCAACAGCAGCAAAAGTAGATGCTGTTTCGATAGATGTTGATGTTACCGGAAATATTTATTTGGCAGCCTATAATTCGGTGAGAAAAATTGATGCCGTAACTGGTGTTATTACAACTATTGCAGGTAGTAATTCGGCAAGTGGTTATTCTGGTGATGGAGGTCCGGCAACAGCAGCATTGTTGGGCTCAATTTTTGATATAAAGTTGGATAATTCAGGTAATTTATTCATTACTGATTGGACAGTCAAGCATTTAATTAGAAAAGTAAATATGACCACAGGAATAATTTCAACTGTTGCAGGAAGTGGAGTTGCCGGATTTTCGGGTGATGGCGGTTCGCCAATCTTTGCTAAGTTGTATTATCCCAATGCTATAGCGTTTAATCAGTTGGGAGAGATGTTTATTACCGATTCTCAAAATTATAGAATTCGTAAAGTAGATTTTTTAGCTGCACCTATTTGTCCAAACGCTTTGTCAGTTTCAAAAAACCGTGGAATAAATGGATCAGCAATTTTTACGCCGAATGTAACTCCGATTTTAGGAACACCTGATTATTCGGGAACTATATCCGGTAATTCACTAACAAATCCTTTAACACCGGTAAGTTTTAGTACTAGTGCATCTTACACGCAAACATTTCCTGGAAACGGCATATATAATTTTACTTTAAATTATAATGATACAATTTCAGGTATTTATTGCAATCGGACTCTGAATGATACAATTTTAATTTCAAATAGTTTAACTAGTAAAACCTTTAATAGAAGGTTTTCAATTTCAAATTCTTATTTATGTAATTCCGGTAATGTTAATTTTGTAGATAGCACCCGCTTTAGCTATAGTTTAAATAATACTCCATCTACGTATACAATTATTACAAATTGGGGAAATGGAAGTACGGTCACTAATACTGTAATTGGAACGAATCAAATTTTAGTTACATCAGCATCAACCACCTTTTCAAATCCTGGTGTATATTCTGTACAATCAATCATAAAAGGAAATGGTATGGTAAATGATACTGCCTATAATTTTGTATATGTTGATGAGTGTGGCAATGTAACAGGAACCGTTTATAATGATATAAATAATGATTGCAGTCAAAATATGTTTCAGGGCGAATTTGGAGTCAATAATATACCAGTTTATTTAACGTCTGCAATTAACTCCTATATGGTATGGACCAATACAGGAGGTGTTTATGCTTTTAATAATATTCCCGCTGGCACATATACTATTTCTGTTAATGCAGGTATTTCTGGATATACTGTAACCTGTGCAAACAGTTTACCTCACACAACTATTTTAACAGGCACATTAACTTCTTATAATGACTTTGCATTAAATTGTACAGGTGGTTTTGACGCTGCAACTACTGGTATTTCATTGTTAAATGGTTTATTTCCAGGGCAAACTGATATGATCTTACCTCATGTTGGTGTGTTAAACGGTAGTTGTAATTTTGTAGTACCTGGTCAGGTAAAGATGATTTTAACACCTTGCATACAATATTTACCTGGTGGTGCTAATGCTCATATGCCAGATGCTATTATTCCGGCAGCAACAGGAGATACACTATTATGGAACGTGGCAGATATTAATAACATTGGTAATTTTGGATATTGGAATTATGCTGTTAGCATTACAACATGCACAAATGCTG